>JADFNE010000015.1 GCA_022563535.1 Myxococcales bacterium | reverse complement strand
CTTGAATCGGCTAAGCGGCCATTTTTCCTGAGGAATTTCGGGTCAAGAGCCCATCTTCCCGGAAGCCGGGCCGGAGCGATTCGGATGGGTAGTTCTGGGGCTGCACGAGAGGGTCTCGGGTCGGCAAGAGACCGCAGAGCCCACACCAGAGAACGCCTCGACTGGAATGCGCGCCGCTCGTGGCGACTGAAGCGATTGCGGCCGTCTCGCAGATGCTGTGCGCCAACAAGCAGATAGCCGGCAAGACGGTCCACGAGGTGCGAGCAAACATGAATACTTCGGAGCGACGGCCTTGCCGCCGAATGGGCCACGGCTCCCGATGCTGCTGAAAATCGAGTCATTCTGTATTTCGAAGCCGGCGGATTATACTTCGGCGTATGTCTGATCGTCTCAATGCGGCCTTGTCTTCCATCGCTCGGCCGCTTGCTGCGATCGCGATCTGCGGATCCGCGCTGCTCTTTGTGATCCCTCTTGCGACTCGTTGCCTCACCATGGCAGACGAGGGCTACCTCTTGTTGCAAGCCCTGGATATGGCCAACGGCAAGGTTCTCTACCGGGACATGGACGCCTTTGTGACGCCGGGCATGTGGTTCCTGCTCGCGGGCCTGTTCAAGCTGACGGAGCCGAGCGTAATTGCATCGCGGATTCCGGTAGTCGTTGCCTACCTGGCCCTCATCGTCTTGAGCTACCGAATTCCGTCTCGCATCGGCGGCGTGTACGCGGGGCTCAGCAGCGTCGGGATCATGATGATGTGCACCGTCTGGGCGTTTCCCGCCTGGACGTTTGCATTCTATTCGCCGTTCTCCGTGATGTTCGCTCTGGCGGGCCTCGAACGCCTGCTCGCGTTCCGCGCTTCGTCATCGCGCAGCGATCTGCTGCTCGCGGGATTGCTCCTCGGCCTCTCGATCTTGTTCAAGCAGAACTACGGAGTTTTCGCCCTCGTCGGGGTGTTGATCGCACTCATGGTCCTGCGCCTGGAGCAAGGGCAGTCGCGGGTCGCCTCGCTTCGAGGAGCTGCGGTCGATTCGTGTTGGCTCGGCGTTGGCATTGTTGCAATTGCTCTGCCCACAGTGATCTACTTGGGAGTTCACGGTGCCTTGGGGGACGCCTTTCGGAGCTTGTTTGTACACCCCCTGGAATTCAGCGGCAAGCACAACATCCCATATCTCGATCTAGCTGCGCTCTTCACGCCGGACTTCATGAGCGAGCCCCTCGACATCATGACCTATGGCGCCCAGCCGATCTACCGAACCCCCTTGCTGGGTGGCTTCGTCGGTTCGATCCGGCTGGTCGAACGCCTTCACGTTCTGCTGTATTGGTTTCCGCCGCTGATCTTCATCATGGGATCTACCCTGGTGTTTTTGGGGTCTGGTGATTCGCGAGATTCCGCACCGTCTCCGAAGTCTTCTGCTTTCCACGGCGGTCTGCTCAGCATTTTGTTGGTTTGTTTCGGTCTCTTCCTTGGTGTCTTCCCCCGGGCAGACTTCAATCACCTCATCAATGTCTATCAACCTGTGGTGATCGCCGGCGTGACGAGCTTTGCAGTCTTGCTCGACGGTCGCACAATGCCTTCTGTAGCCATGCGCAAGATCGTCGGCGTCGCGATCATTACCGTGATCAGTATCTATTTTGTTGTGAGTGCGTATTGGTACTCCGCCTTGGTTCGGACCATGAACTTTGAAGTTGGGGGTTCACGAGGAGGGGTGAAGGTTTCGCCCCCCGAAGCGTCGAGCCTCAACCAGGTGCTTCGGAATCTCGCACTGCTCAGTGACCCGGATGATGCGCTCTTGACCATTCCCGATATCGCGATGTTGAACTTCCTTTCGAAGCGGCCCATGCCGAGTGCCTATTACAATCTCTACGAACATCATATCTCTCACGACGGAGGCGCCGCCGTGGTGATCGGCGCGGAGAACCACAATACGCCAGTGGTCATCACGCGCTTGAACAACTTCTTCTCTGACCGCGTGGGCCTGCGGGACTACGCCCCGGTTCTGAGCGATTACATCGACACCCACTTCGAACAGCGGTACACGATTGGGCGAAGCGAGTACTTGCTCTACACCCGCAGAGAACGACCTGTCGCGAGTGAAAATTTTGCGAGTGTTCTCGAAGACTGCGATCAGCAATCGGACAAAGCGTCGATCGAGGACCATCTACTGTTTCGTTCTCTCTATCAGACGATCGGCGTGGGCTTTGCTAGCCGCGAAGATTCGCTCACGACCCGGTGCCGGGTGAAGATTCCCCGCTCGGGCGGTGAGTTCGTCTGGCAAATGGAGTACTCGCACCCGGCCAAGCTGCGGAGTCCGACGACACTTTTGATCGAGGTTTCGATCGAATCAAATCAGGAGCGTCACCCGGTCTTTTCGGAGAGCATCGAAGTCAAGCCGATCAACCCGCGAGTCAGCCGCTTGCCCGCGCCGCGCGAGTACCGGGTCGATCTTTCAAACTACGCCGGCCAAAGCGTCAATTTGATCATGCGGTCGACGCGAAACGGGCTGGTGGCCATGTCGACCTCTGCAATGCGCAGCTTTGGTGCGCACTGGCAGCATCCGCGCATCGTCGCACGCCAGCCCTAGCAACCCGTTGAAAAACCCTTCGGTCGCCAGGCACGGCCCTTCACCCCGATCTCTGCGTTGCGAAACCGCGGCCGTAGCTACGGCTACGCCCGCGATTCCGCGCCTTGATCTCGGGGCGAATGACCGCACCTGGCTCGGTCAGGGTTCTTCAACAGGCTGCTAGCAGTTCGTTTTACTCTTCCGGGTCGATGTATCCCAGCGCTCTGAGTTGTTCGACAATCTCGTCTTCGACACCAGAGGGGACGTGGCTGGGGTTCACGAACTCCAGGGCGATGACATCGTAGGATTTGATTGGGGGTATCGAGGCTGCGCTGGAATCTGCCTCTAGAAACGCGGCGCGGGTACCGTCCATATCCAATGCAGCGGGCAAGCCCAACCAGGACAACAGTGTGGGGGTGATGTCTTGAACAGAAACGTCGTGGGCGACGCTTGCTGGAGAAATACCAGAGCCGCTCGCGTAAATAATGCCGTCGATGGACTTCTCGGAGAAATGAGATCCCGTCAGGTGCAGCATGGATTCACCGGCTTCGAACCCGTGATCCGATATGACCATCACCAGGTCTTCCGGTCCCATGCTCGACGCAAGCGCACCGATCAGTGCGTCTGTGTATTCGTAGTACGCGAAGAGCGCAGCTTTGCCTGCTTCTCGACCCTCGGGCGTAGGAACCAGGTGGGGCGAATAGCCATCCGGAGGTTCAACGACACTCCAAAGATAATGAGAGATGCGATCAATTCCGGTCAGCAAGACCATGGTCAGATCCGGCGCCTCTGCGAGCGATATTTCCAGGGTCATGCGCGCCAACGCGCCGTCCTCTACAAACCGTCGCTGTAGTTCTTCGCGCTTCACCCAATGCGGAAGCATCTGACCCTTGCGAAAGGGGTCTTCGAAGTTGGGAAGAGGGGTCTCCTTGTTTTTGACCATTCCCGACAATCGGGCGATCCAACTATCGGGGTAGATGACCGCGCCGTACTCGGTCTTCTTGACCCCCACCAGCTCTTCGAGTTTCTCGATTTCCGTGGCGAGAACGTGATCCGATACCATGACTCCGTTGACCTTCTCGAGGGGGTAGGTGTTCCAGAAGTTCACCACCCCCACCTTGAAGCCCGCGTAGCAGGCGATGCTCCAGAGTGTCCGAGCGCGACGGTCAGTGCTGACATACAAGTGTTGTTGCCGGTCGCGTCCCAGGTACGAAAAATCCAGGATGCCGTGCTTCTCCGGAACCATGCCCGTCGCGATCGTGTTCCAGATTCTGGGGGAGACGATGGGCATCTGCGAACGCAGTGTCCCGTGGACGCCTCGTCGGGCGATCCTTGCGAGGTTTGGGAGTCTTCGTTCAGCCATCAATTGATCGACGATGCGCGGAGATGCTCCGTCGATTCCAATCAACATTACGCGTCGAGACGGGCTGTCCCCTCCGCAGGCGACGATCGCGACGAGCACCGCCGCGAAGGCGGCAAGCTGAAGTCCTGGACGCTGGGGAGGTCGGAAATTCGGAACTGTCGGCGCTTCGGTGTTCAAGGGCTCGCGGCTCCTGTTCCCGGGGCGTCAGTCGGAGGATTCGACAACCAATCTTTCAACTTGGTGGTGCGACGTAAAGCATCTGCATCGCGGATCGCAATCTCGAGTGCTCGGCGTTGGCCCAACAGTACCACCAGCTGTTTGCCTCGTGTCATTCCTGTATATAGAAGATTTCGCTTCAACATGATGTAGTGCTCTGTGAGCAATGGCATCACGACCGCCGGATACTCCGAACCCTGAGACTTGTGAATTGTAATTGCATAGGCCAGGGTCAATTGGTCTAGCTCGTCGAATTCGTAGCGCACCGAACGGTTTTCGAACGATGCGTCGAGGCTTTGCGCAGCTAGATTGATCTTCTCGACCCACCCGATATCTCCGTTGTAGACGTCCTTGTCGTAGTTGTTCACGACTTGCATCACTTTATCGCCCAGGAAGTAGGTCGAGCCGCTTCGCGTGACGCTCGTGGGCTGCCGAGAGTTTGGATTGAGTAATTTTTGGAGTTCGATGTTCAGCTGCTGGGTGCCCGCATGACCTCGGTGCATGGGGCAGAGAACCTGAACGTCGCGCACCGAGTCGAGACCGAATCGCGCTGGGATGCGTTCGCTCACAATGGTGAGCAAACGCTTCGCTGCATCTTGGCTGTCCCGGGTTTCGACGAAGTAGAAGTCGCTCGCTTCGGACGATTCGAGTTCGGGCATGTGCCCGGCGTTGACCGCGTGCGCATTCCTCACGATCTGGCTTTCCGCCGCTTGACGAAAGACCTGGTCGAGCCTCACGACCGCGACCGCCTTTGAATCGATCATGTCCCGCAGAACCTGCCCCGGCCCGACCGATGGAAGCTGATTCACATCGCCGATGAACAGCACGGCGCACGAAGTGCGCAGGGCGTCCATGAGCGAATCGAGCAGCGTGACGTCGAGCATTGACGATTCGTCCACCACGAGCAATTCACAATCAAGCGGATTGTTTGCACACCGCTTGAATCCGTGAGACCGCGGGTCGGCCTCGAGCAGGCGATGAATGGTTCGCGCACTGCTTCCTGTCGCTTCCGTCAAACGCTTCGCTGCTCTGCCGGTCGGCGCGGCCAATTGGATCTCGATTTTCTTTCGCTTCAGGATCTGTAGAATCGCGCGAACCAAGGTTGTCTTGCCCACGCCGGGTCCGCCGGTCAAGACCATCAGTTTCGTGGTGAGCGCTTGCCCGATGGCCTGGCGTTGATTCGGAGCCAACTGAATGTCCAACTGCCCCTGAACCCAGGCGATGGAACTTTCGAGATCGATCTCAGGCCACGGAACGGTACCTCGCGCAAGGCTGAGAAGCCGCGCCCCGGCCCGCTGTTCAGCTCGATACAAATCTGCGAGAAACAAACATGCCTGGCCGTCGACTTCGGTCCGGATCAGTTCCGAAGAGGTGATCAGTTCCTGGATTGCGGCTTCGACTCTGGACGGTGCAACCTCGAGCAGGCGCATTGCCTGTTCTTCTACCCGCCCGATCGGCATTCCGCAGCTTCCCTGCTTCAAGCCATCGCGCAGCACTTGACGGACTCCGGCACGCAGTCGCGCGGGGGCTTCTGCTTCAAAGCCGAGACGCTTGGCGAGGCTGTCCGCGGTGGCGAAGCCGATTCCTCGCACGTCGCGTACGAGTCGGTATGGGTCTCGCCGCAGAGTCGCGAGGGTCTGGTCGCGGTAGGCGCGATAGATCTGAACTGCGCGCTGAGTTCCAATTCCGTGGGAGTAAAGAAAGAGCATGACTTCTCGAACCGCTTTTTGCTCCCCCCAAGCCCGCGAAATGCGGGCGCTCCGCAGCTTGCCGATCCCAGAAATTTCTCGCAGCCTTTCGGGTTCGTCCTGGATGATGTCGAAGACACGTTCGCCGAACCGATCCACCAGCCGCTTTGCCAATCCGGCGCCGATCCCGCGTACGATTCCCGAACCCAAAAACTGTTCGATGCCCTCTCGCGTCGCCGGGGCTGAAACCCGAATGTCTTCGGCCTTGAACTGGAGACCGTGCTTCGCATCGTTGTGCCAGCAGCCCTCAGCTTCCACCCACTCTCCGACTTCGACACGAGCGGTTCGGCCCACCAGGGACGGTAGATCCCGCCGTCCATCGACTCTCAGGCGGACTACGCTGAAGCCGCTTTCGTCGTCGTGGTAGAGCACGCGGTCCACCACCCCAGCCAACCGGGCAGGCGATCCCGGCGAGGACGCCTCGAGGGCCAACGACTCCTGTTTTGGATGCTGTGGGCCCTTACTCCCGTAATCGGGTCTGTTCGTCATCACGCTGCCTCGGACGCAACTCACAATTGATTTCGTTCGGCTGTCGCGGTGATTTTCTCGTAGCCGTTGAATTCAGGATACCGGGTTTCGAGTCTGCACTAAAGCTGCCACCTAGTGTCGACCGATTTACCTGTCTGGAGGGAAATCCAGCATGAGTGACGCGACAGTGAACCCCGATTCGGTAGTGGCCGCTGGAATTCAGCGCGCCAAGCAAGTCAACAAGCGAGTGAATGTCCGGATCCCGATCCGCATCTCTACGATTGACCCCGAGATGGATCCCAAGACAGGCAAACTGTTCTTCTTCACATCCGACGAGTTTTCGACAAATGTCTCTCGAGGTGGTGTGTTTGTGACGACTTCGGAACCCATTGATCCCGGGCGTCGCGTGTTGGTGGAGATCGAGATTCCCAACGGATCGAGCATCCAAACGATCGGTCGCGTGGTGTGGAAGCGGCTCCCCATGTCGAGCGCTGAGACTCCTGCGCGGCAGCGGCCCGGTGTCGGGATTCAGTTTACCAGCGGGCGCCCAGATCTCTTCAACGAACTCGATCGCTACATCAGTCTGGCGGGACGGCGGCGCGACCAGGGCAAGGGCCTCAAGTCGACGAATCAACACGCGACCTGATCCTTCATCCGACCCCGTAATTCTCGATTTCATTTCGTACACAGCGAGATTGCCTATCGTCTGGTAAATCCCACAGTCTGGCTCCAGTACGCGTTCAGGCGAGATTTTATGAATTCGGAGTGCCGGGTTGGCCGATGTTCTAGAGGTCTGACCCGTGGGTTTCATGGGTATAACGAACGTTGATGATCGGGATGGCCACTTGGCGGAGAACGAATCGGAATCAAGCGAGAGCCGGGGATCGATTCGTGCGATCGTGTTCGATTTGTTCGATACCCTGGTCGACCTCTATTCAGAGAAGCTCCCACGCATTGAGTATCGCGGGTATCTGATCCCGGCATCCGCGCGGGCGTTGCACGCGGCACTTCCTCATCGCAGTGGGATCGATTTTGACGCCTTCGCGAGGACACTCGCGGAAGTCGACAACGAGTTCCAGAGGTCCCACTACAACAAGGGACTAGAGCTACCCAGCGAATTACGCTTTGGCGCCCTGTGCGATCGCCTGGGCCTGATGGATCCGAAACTTCCGGCCATCATGGCGCACGTTCACATGGGACTGCTGCGCGAACAAGTCGCGATGCCCCTGCACCATCTCGGTCTGTTGTGCTCGCTCGCTGAGCGGGTTCAACTCGGGCTCTGTTCCAACTTCAGTCACTCGGTCACAGCATGCGCGGTCCTCGAAGACTACGGACTGTATTCACATCTCGACGCCGTTGTCATTTCAGACGAAATTGGATACCGCAAACCGCGAGTCGAAATATTCGAAGCGGTACTCGATGAACTCGCCGTCGAATGTCACCAGGTCCTGCACGTGGGCGATTCGCTCAGCGCAGACGTTGCTGGAGCCGCTGCAATGGGGATCCGCAGCGTCTGGATCACGCGCAGGGTGAAGGACCCGGAAAAGGTCCTGGAGAAGCACGAGGGCCCGCGTCCCGACTATCAGATCGAAGATCTCGCGGAGCTCGAGGGGATCCTCGACCAACTCGACGCGGCCTGAAGCACGCTGAACTCGGATCTGGGTTCGACCTCACGCTCGGAGTGCGACAGCTGCCTCGCTTCCGTCGGCAACTGAGGCACCGGCGGTTCTCCGGCCTGCAGGGTGAAGTGGTACAACAATATTCCCGCATAGAGGATGAAGGCTCCCCAAAGACCGAGGCGGGCAATGCGGAAATTCTTGTGAACTACCAAAATGACCAGCCAGATTCCAACGACTACACATTTTTGAAATAGGAAGAGCATGTCGTTGGCCCGGATCAGCATGTCCATCAAAGGGTTGCCTTCTCCACCGCCCATACCCATCCAACGCAGGGTGAAGAACGCGTCCAGGATGTTGAGCATCAACACGCCGACCGTGAGCAGGAGATCTTCCCGGGTATAGGAGTCGACGTAGATGTTGTCGCTCTCACCGACACGCCGTCCCATCTTTCTGCGGTAGAAGCCCCGAAGAGAATCCCAGCCTCGGGTCGGAGACCCGCGGCGTTCCTCGCTCTTGCGCCGATCAACATCGGAATGTCGTTCGGCTTCCGAGGGGTCGCGCGAACGTTCCGGGTCCACGAGCTGCAACGGCGAATCGTGTTCGTTATTGCTGGATCTTAATTTTGAAGACAAGAAGGACTCCGGGCAGATCCGCGGTAATTGGGGAGGCGGGTGCCGTCGTGGGGTGTATCGGCATCACGGAGTCGAACTTGGACGAACTTGGTGACGAACTCGTTGTAGACCCGGAGAAATTTTCGACTTGCGTACTAGTGAATGGCATTTGGCTGTCGAAGTTGAAACACCCTCACCTCAGCCTCGAATCGAGTTCCATCCTCTCGGCTCATTTCGTAGCTTCCACTCATGGAGCCAAAGGGAGTGGAAAGCGGGCAGCCTGAGGTGTATTCGAACGATTGGCCGGGAGCGAGAGCGGGCTGCTCCCCGATGACCCCAGGTCCGTGGACCTCTTCCGATTTTCCGGTCGCGTCGAGAATCAACCAGTTGCGATTGAGCAACGTGACGCTCTGATCGGATTCGTTTGCGATGGTGATTGTATATAGAAAGAACCACTCGCTCTGGTGCGGTGAGGAATGTTCCGGTGAATACCGAGCGCGAACGCTGATGCGGATACCTTCGGTCACTGCTTCGGAAGTCGATAAAGATGCGTCTTCTGGGCTCATATGTGCCAAGGCTAGCAGGTTGGTTTGGATCGTCGCAGCGATGCTGCTGCATTTGGAGGAATTCTTCGTCGTTTTGCTTACCCTATGCATCGCGGTGTGTGCCCTGCTACTGCAACACGGTGACATTTAGGGTGCGTGATACGTAGTCTCGGTCGCCGAAGCTTCCGTAGCTCCCCGTCGACTGGATCTGCAGCGTTGACCGACTGGTTGTCCCTTCGATGTGCGACGTCGAGGTGCAGGTGACTTCGACCTGGAATCCGTCACTCGCCGCTTCGGTAAGGGCGAAGCTGGCGGCCGGACAACCACCACTATTGATCGCCTCGTAGATGGCCCACTCGGTGCCACTGCGCGCGGCCTGGAAGGCACGGGTGCCGAGCAACGCCATTGTGGCCGTCGCCTGGTGGGTCGCACTGATGTTGAGCATTGCACTACCCACCCCGGAGAGAATCACCAGGATGAAGATTGCAAACACCAGGGCAAATCCGCTCTCTTTGTGGGTTCTCGTCATGGGCTGTTGTCCACGTGTACCTGATGAAGCACTCGGACCCGTTCGCCGCCGTTCGCCACGACCAATTCGATCGTCACCAGGCCTGCCCGCTGAGGAGTCCCCGGCGCGTAGTCGAAGCTGCAGCTTTCGATCAGATTATTCATCAGAGAGGATGTAGCGCCGAGCAGAGGAGGGCTGCTCGGATCCGTTGGCTGACTCGAAGCGATGGGGTAGGACCAATATCGCGTCAGCGTGTTGCCGGACAGATCACAATCGTAGGTGACCGGAGTATCGACTACATACAGTCGTTGAACCGGAGACTCATAAGAGAATTGATGGGATGTCGAGAGGTTGATCTGCTGTTCGTCGCCATCTTGGGTGATGGTGATGTCCGTTTCGTCGGGGGTCACCGTGCCCGGATTGGCATCAGTGGCAGCATCGGTGTAGATCTCACTTCCCGTGCTGTAGATCGCAATTCGATGGCCGCTGCTCAGGGGGGTTCCCAAGGTGAAGCGCAAATGTGCAAACGACCCGAGGATATTGAAATCCGTATCTCCACCGAATGACAACCAGTCGCTGGCAGCGGTGTGGTCGTTGCCGCCGCCATTGTCACCGGGATCTCGGCGATAGCGTGCGCCGTCGAGTGCGCGAATGAATTCGATGGTTTCTGCACTGCCCGCGACGCGGATGCTGTTTGGCAGCGCCCGGCGCAGGTCGCGGGCGATGCGTCGTATCGAAGCATCGGCGAAGTCTACGAGCTGGGCGCGCAGCGAGAGATCTCGATAGGTCGAGAAGGGGAGTGCGATCAAGCGCGACAGTCCGATTGCGACGATTCCCATGAGTGCGATGACGATCACCAGTTCGATCGTCGTAAACCCCGTCAGCCTGCGTCGCTTGCCCGGACTCGACATGGGTCAGTTCCTGGTTCGATAGGCACTGACACTGAGGCTCGCAAGGGAGGGATGCGAGACCTCAATGTCGATGCGCAAGACCTGGGCGCTGGTCGTCAAAGTGTTGAGGGTGGCGCTGACGTTGACGTCGACGTTGATCGTGTAGGCATCGAGGCCGGTGATCGACGCACCGGTCTGATCCGTCGCTCCGGAATCACTCAGGCCGTCGTAGTCGCAGATATTGTCGTAGAGATCTCGACTCGCTTCTGCAGTAGGGCAAACCGCACCGGAGACCTGGTCGAGGTCCGGATCGATGTACATCTGGAGGAAAATCTCTTCCATGTACGTTTCGGCGATCACGATCGCCTGATGTCGGATCATGGGATCGGCGCTGCTGCGCAACGTAGTATCCATCACCATCATCGTGCCCGTGAGTGCGATCGAGAGCACGGTAATTGCGATGACCATCTCGATCAGGGAGAAGCCGCACTGGAGGCGGTTCATCCTTGAAGCTTGAGCGCGGCTACGGCACATAGATAAACCCCGACTCACCCAGCGCTGTAATTCCGATGCCTCCGATGCTGATCGTGACGTCGGTCGCCGTGCCTGTACTGTCCACGACGCGTCCTAGGGCATCGAAGTAGAGCGGGTCCAGCGTGCTGGTCAGCGTAATGCCGTCCGGGCCGGTGGCGGAGTAGCCCGCGACCCCAGTGGCTGGATCGAATACGGTCTGGCTGTAGCTGCCGGAGCTGCAACTGCTTCGCTGCAACACTCCAAAGCCACTCGTCGTGAAATCGAATTCGACCGAGCAATGGGAGCTGACGGCCAGTTTGCGCGCGTAGCGCAAGGCGGCGAGGGTTTCTCGGTGAAAGATGCGCGCATCCGTCGTACCCAGATCCAGCAAGCGCGGTGCAGCCGACACACCCAGGATTCCGATGATCGAGATGAGGAGAATGGTCTCCGTCAGGCTGAACCCCCCGCGCGACCTCCATCGCTGCGGATAGCAGCTTCTCATCGATCAGGGCACGGTAACCGTGACCAACCCAGTCGACGTGTTGTAGGCGATGCTCCTGCCCGCCGCCGCGTTGAGGGTGTAGGTGCAAACAGGCGAAGCGACGGTGTAGATGTAGTCGCCGGAGGTGTCAACGGTCGCGCTTGGCGCTTGCAAGAGCATGGCGTCCCAGATTTCAGAACATTCTGTTGCCGTCACGGTTCCATCTCCACCCCCTGCCGCGACGTTCTCTGGCCAACCCGTATCGTTCACGCCAATTGTCGTAGAACCTTCCATGGTGATGGAGTTGATTGAGGCCGTTCCACCCGCCGCGAGCCACGCGGTGTGGACAAGATTGACCGCAGAAATGTAGGACGCACCGACCCCTTCAACCGAGGCTGAACGAGCTTGTCCCGAAAGATCTACGAAGCGCGGCAGGGCTGTCGCCGCCAGAATTCCGATGATCACGATGACCACTACTAGTTCGACGATGGTAAAGCCACTTTGCTGTCGTTTGTTTCGCTTCGTCATTGTTCTGCCTCTTCTCATCCCATCGTGCGTTTTGCCGAAGTATTGTTCGGCGACTTTGTGACTTCAGTTCTGCAGTTGATCATGGGTGCAGCCCGCGCGCCTTCCTATTTTCAAGTGGACACCTAGAATTAATCGGTCCAACCGGATTCGAACTTTATACCGACACTCGAAATGGCATCTAGATTGCCGCCCCGACAGGCAACTCTGATGCAACTCTGATGCAACTACTCCGCAACAAAATCGCAACGACGCCCCGACTTGAGCTTTCCGATCAATTTCAACGCGCGGCCCCCGCCATCTCCCACATTGGCAGGTAGACCCCGAGTGCGAGCAAAAGCACCATCCCGCCTACAAAGATGATCAGGATGGGCTCGATGGATTCAGAAATTTTTCTCAGGTCGTAGTCGACCTCACCCTCATAGAAACTGGCGACCTGCAGCAGCATCTCGTCCACCGCACCGATCTCTTCGCCCACCGTCAGCATTTGCAAGACCAGCGGTGGAAATAGCCCGCTGTCCCGGGCGGCATTCGTGAGGGTTTCGCCGCGCTCTACCGAATCGAGAATCTTTAGAATCTTTTCACCTACGTAGCGGTTGTCTACCGCGCGCGACACTACGGTGAGGGACTGAATGACCGGCAGTCCGGCCGATAGCGTCACCGCAAATGTCCGGGCAAAGCGCGCGAGCAGCGCGCGCTCCTGGATTGAACCGGTGATGGGTACTCGCAGCTTGAGGCGGTCGAACCACAAGCGCCCATGCTCGGTATTGATGTATTGATGCATTGATCCGATCGTTATCAGCAGAAGCGCCAACCCGTGTGGCAGGTACTTGACTGAGAAAGCCGAGGTGTCGAGCAGGAGTCGGGTCGCCCATGGCAAATCAGCACCAAAGCTCTCGAACATCCTTCCGAAGGGTGGGATGACCCAGATGTTGATGACCACCATGGCTACGACGATCGCGATCATCACGAACATGGGGTAGCGCGATGCGGCACTGATACGTTTGCGGGTGTCTTCTTCCAACTCGAGATACTGGGCGAGTTGGAGGAAGGATTCGTCCATGCGCCCCACACTTTCGCCAATGTGAATGATGCTTACGTAGAGCGTCGAAAATACCTTGGGATATTTTTGCAGTGTCGAAGCGAGTGAATGTCCCGCCTGCAACCCTTCGCCAACTTCGCCGAGAATCCGCTTGAGTTCAGCGCTGCGGCAAGAACTGGAAATACTCTCGAGGGTGCGGATCATGGGTATGCCGGCGCGCAACAGACTGGACATCTGCCGACTGAACATGATCAGGTCCGTCAGCCCAATCTGACGCTGTTGCCACCAGCGCGTGATCCGAACCTGTAAATCCGATTTGGCTCGCTGCTCGGAAATGCCGAGTGGCGTGATTCCTTGAGCGAGAAGTTCGCTCGCAACTCCGTCCGCGGACGCCGATTCGATGCTGCCCTCGACTGCCCGGCCATCTGCGGATCTTCCCCGGTAGCGAAAGACTTTGGCCATGCTCTAGTTCCGCTCGTCCGGTCGCGGGTTGGCGGCGTACTCCATCCTCGTATCCTCGATCTCTCCCGTGACTCGCACCACTTCCTCAATGCTCGTAACCCCGCGTGCAGCGTATTCGAGCGCGCGATAGGAAAGCGCCTGATAGCCCGGAGCCTCGTAGGCCGCTTTGGCGTACGCCACGGAATCGTTGTTCCGTAGAGCCATTGCCATGTCGGGGCTGACCTCGAGATATTCGTAGACTCCAATTCGGCCCTTGTAACCGGTGCCGTTGCATCGCGGGCAACCCTTGCCGGTCTTGAAGGTCAAACCGTCGGCCTGGGCTCCCACCATGCTGCGAATCCAATCCAGTTCGATCGCGCTGGGTGGGTACGGGTCGATGCACCCCTCGCAGAGTCGCCGAATCAGGCGCTGGGCGATGACGGCGCGCAGGGCGGTGGCAACCAGGAAGCCCTCGACCCCCATGTCGAGGATTCGCGATGCGGTGCTCGGCGCGTCGTTGGTGTGCAAGGTTGCGAAGACCAAATGCCCGGTCATGGCAGCGCGCATGCCTATTTCCGCAGTCTCCTGGTCGCGCATTTCGCCGATCATCACGATGTCCGGATCCTGACGCAGTGCCGCCCGCAGAACCGTGGAGAATGTGAGCCCAATCTTCGGCTTGACCTGCACCTGATTGAGTCTCGAAATGCGATATTCGACGGGATCTTCGACAGTAATGATCTTTGTGCTCGGGAGGTTCAGTTCCGTCAATGCGGCGTAGAGGGTGGTGGTCTTGCCGCTTCCCGTCGGTCCGGTGACCAGGATCAACCCGTGAGGCCGATGGATCATCGTTCGGAAGCGGGTGAGCATTTTTTCGGGCATGCCAATGTGATCGAGGCTTCGATGCTCTTCGGACTGGTCGAGCAGGCGAATCACTACCGACTCGCCGTAGGCGACCGGCATTGTCGACAGTCGGACATCGATGCTCTTGTCGTTTACGCGAATGTTGAAGCGGCCGTCCTGGGGCAGGCGTTTCTCGGAGATGTCTAGACCGCTCATGAGTTTCAGGCGCAACACGAGAGCCGCGGAAATCCGCCTTTCTTTCATCACCTGTTCTTGCAGCACGCCGTCGACCCGATGTCGAATCCGCAATACTGTTTCGTCTGGTTCAATGTGGATGTCCGAAGAACCGATCTGGACGGCATCCTCGAAGATCGTCTTCAGCAGCCGAACTACGGGAGCGTCGCTTTCTTCGACCTTCGCTTCGAGGATTGAAAGATCAAAGGCTCCGGCGTGGAGTTCTTCGTCGAGTTCCTCGGCGATACTGCTGATTTCTTCAGTCTTGCGGTAAACCATATCGATGGTGTGAATGATCTCGGATTCCCTCACCACCGCGGGTTGTATGTTGCGCTTGAGCGTTCGCTCGATCTCGTCGAGTGCGAAGATGTTCGTGGGGTCCGCCATCCCGACCAGCAGGTGATCTTTTCGGTCCTCGAGAACGATGGCCCGAAACCGTCGCGCATAAGTCTCTGACATGATTCGAACGACTTCGCCGTCGACGGTAGTCTCGCTCAGGTCGATGCACGGAATCCTCAGCTGTTCGGAGAGAAAGCTCAGGAAGCGATCTTCATCGAGGAAGCCTTCGGTGATCAGCTGACGCCCGAGCTTCAAGCCGGTTTTTTTCTGGTTCGCCAAAGCCGTCATCAACTGTTCTTCAGTGATTACGGCGTTCTGAACCAGTAGTTCTCCGATGCGAACCTTCTTTCGGGGCATGATTCGCTTCTATTCCACCTTTGCGAGATCGCGGATGCGGTTGCGCAACCAACGCCTTGGCCCGATCTCAAACTCCGCAAGACTCTCGGCTTGCTTGTAGACCGCGAGTGCTTCGGTCCCGCGCTGTTGTCCTTCGAGCGAGATACCCAACCCCATCCAAAGGCGAGCCTCGTGCGGGCTGATGCTGACAGCGCCTCGGAAGAGGGCTTCCGCCCGGCCGTGATCTCCTTTCTGTTGATAGAGCGCGGCCAAAAGATTCAAAGCATCGGATCGACGCTCTGGCGGCAACGGCAGGCTTTCGAGGATGACGATCGCCCGGTCGGGTTGCTTCATCGCTGCCAGCAACTGAGCACGGAGCAGTGTGTATTCGGAATGTGTGGGCTTGTTTTCAAGCCCCATGGCCAGGTGCCGCTCTGCGGCGCTCAACTGACCCGACTCGATCAACAAACCGACCAGGGATTCTCGTGCGCGATGCAAACCCGGTTCCAACGAGAGTGCCCGGATATATTCGACGATCGCCTCTTCCGCGCGATTCTGGGCAACCAGGTGCCGCGCGCGATCAAGTGATCGATGAGCTTCAGACGTCGTCAAGGCGATATGGGGCCGTGACCGCGTGATGGTTCCCCAGCCGGTTTCGCGAACGATTGGCTCACGGGGTGCTTCGGCGACGATGGGCGCATGGGGCAGATCCTCGACCCTGATGCCGACGCTGGAGTTCGCCGCGTCGGACAGGATGTCCAGAATCAGCTGCGGGTTGGATCCATCGTTCACGAACTGGCTCTGTACAAGCGAGGACGATTCCAGCTTGAACAGCAGGTGCAGGCCAATGCTCGAGTTGTGTGCTTCTTTCAAGCTCAGGCCAGACGTTTCGAATGCGTTCGGCAGGAAAGCTTCCGCGAGTCGCGTCTTCGTGATCACGATTTCGATCTCACCGACGGTGGGATCGCCCTGAATCCAGTATTCGCGTTCTCGACTCAAAAATATTCGCAGCCGGGTGTAGTCCCCGCTCGACTCGATGCTGGTGCCTGTCAGTTCGGCCCAATCCTGGGCGGCGATCTTGGGCGCGGCGAGTGAATCGACTCCGGCGTCGAAAGCGAGGGCTCGAGAATCGGCGAAGGGCTCGTTCGCGCCCGAACCGAGGGGAGATCCCATTGCACCAAAGTGATCAGGAGGCCGTGCGCTCACATCGGGCGTCGCGTTCGTCTCGATGTCTGGGCTGAGGCGGAGCACCACTTCGAGAGCGATCACCGCCAGGCAAGTCAGTGCGACCAGACCGATCACAATTCGGGAAGTCGAATTGAACTTGGGCTGAACCCTTGCTCCCTTCTTGAAAGCCAGCTCGCGCCGGGGAACTTCGATGTTTGCCAGGGGACTCTCCGGGTTTTTGTCCGGCGAAACCCGTCGTTGGTAGAAATCTTCGAGCAAGTCGTTGACCAAACTCATCGAATTGCGTCCTTTCTCTGACCGTGCGACGGCCCTTTGGGTCCGATCGCTTGAATTGATCTACTCGTTTATGGAGTGATCCGCGGCGCGGCATCCTCGAGCGCGATCGACCTGCGGCGCCACTTTCGTCTTGTGAGACGTCGCCACCTTTGCACGCCCTCACTGTCGGCGGCGGCCTTGCGCGCATGCAGATGACGAATCGTGTCATCCCCTCTTCCGAACGCGCAAATCATGGATTTGTGGCAAAGGGTATTGATGATTCGAGGGATTCCCCCACTCGATCGATGAATTGCGCCAAGCGCCCACGGCGAAAACAGCCGACCGCCCTCATAGCCAGCGATCGAAAGGCGGCGGCGGGTATAGGCGTCCGTCGTTCTCTTGTCGATCGAGTTTAATCTGTGGGCAAAGGCGATCCGTTGCTGCAGTTGCCGCATGCGAGGTTGTTCGATCCTCAGATCCAGCTCGGGCTGACCCACCAGGACGATCTGCAGCAATTTGGATGTGCGGGTTTCGAGATTGCTCATTAGCCGAATGCATTCGAGGGTCGCGTCGGGCAGTGTCTGGGCTTCGTCGACGATCATCACACATCTGCGACCCTGCTGATGGATGTCCACCAGCACCTCCTTCAGGTACTTGAGCAGTTCATGGGGAGTTACATTGGGGGGCAGTACGACTCCGAGTTCCTCTGCGAGATCGAGCTGAATGTGCATCGGACTCAAGGCCGGATAGGGCAGGTAGGCCGCAACGAACTTGGGACCGAGATCCTTCAAGAGTCTTCGGCACAGCATGCTCTTTCCGGTCCCGACCTCGCCTACGATCTTCACGATCCCCTCGCCGCTCCGCAGAGCGACGACCAAGGTATTGAGCGCCGCGTGGTGAACCGAAAGATTTACGTAGAAAGAAGGGTCGGGCGTTGCATTGAAGGGCATGGCGCTGAGGCCGAAGTGCTGCTCGTACATGCGGCTAGTACTCCTTGAATTCGGCTGGCGACGAATAGGGCGGACGCGGATCAAAGCCCACCGTGCCCGATCGATTGGACGGGTCACGGGACAGAGAGTCGATTGATCTTGTGATTGAACCCGCGTAGTCCCCCCAGGTCTCCGCGCCGACGACGATCGGTCGCAGGAGGATCACCAACTCACTCTTGCGGCTTATGTTCTTCTCTTGTTTGAACAACCTGCCGAGAATTGGAATGTTGCCGAGGAATGGGACCTTTGAATCGCGCTCGCTCCTGAGGTCCTGCATCAATCCACCAATCACAACGACCTGACCGCTGTGCGCTCGGACGATGCTGTCCGACTCCCGGATCGTACTCAGTGCGAGAGGCAGTACCTGCACCTCGTCGTTGAGGGTTATCGTCTTGGTTTGATCCGTGACCTGGCTGACCGATGGGTGGATGTGCAGAACAACTGTGTTGTCGCGACTGATTTGTGGGGTGACGTCGAGCGCGATTCCAGAAAAGAACGGTGTCAATGTGATGTTGGGACTAGACGTGCTGCCAGCCCCCCCGGTTACCGTCGTAGTGGAGACATCCGTTACAAAAAATTCGTCCTGGCCCACCTTGATGATGGCCTTTTGATTGTTCATCGTAGAAATGCGCGGATTCGAGAGGGTTCGAACCTCGCCTTGATTTTCCAACAATTCGATCAGGGCGGTGAAGTGGCTGGCCTGGATTGCGACGCTAAAGATTCCGCCGAACGAAGACGCCGCAACGGTGTCCAGAATTCCCGCAGCTGCCAAAGTCGCTGCGCTCGGGTGAAGGTTGCCCGTGTTCCCGGCGTTGTCCGACACCCCGGTATCGAAGGTCGTTCCACCACCGGTTTGGCTGATGGTGGTCTCGAAGCCGTCCTTGTCGACCAACTGTGACCAATTGATACCCGCCTGGTATGCGTCGCTGAGCGTCACTTCGAGAATTCTCGCCTCGATGATCACCTGTCGGTTCAGAGACTCCTCAACCCTGCTCAAATAGTTCCCGACATCCCGCAATTCCCGCGGCATTGCCCGCACGACGATCAACCCCGCATTGGGGTTCGTCACCACGGAACGACCCTCGCCGTTCCCGATGATCGAAGAAACACTCTGTATGAGTTCACGCCAGATATTCGAGCCATTGCTGGTCGAGATACTGCTGCCCGAGTTGAACCTCGGTGAAGCATTCGAACCGCTCGTCCCGCCACCCGACCCAAAATCGGAGTTGCCTCCTTCGATCTTGTCCGAGATCTGACCAGAACTCACCCAAGTCTGAGATTGCCCCCGCCGCTCGAGATTCAGGTAGTTGAGTTCGAAGATCTCGGTTCGCAAGCCGGCGGGCATCACGTAAATGCGCTGGCCATCGCGCTGGATGTCATAGCCGTAGACATTCCTGACGGCCGCCAGCACTTCGGTCAAGGTGGCGTCGCTGAGCGAAAGGGTGATCTCACCCGTGATGTCAGGATGAAGCACAACGCTATAGGACGTGTTCTCGACCAGGCTGAGAAAGAACGAGGCGCCCGGAGCGCCGTTGACGTGGATGTCGAAGCGAGACTCCGTATCGGTCGTGAGAACATCGACGAGCGAATGGGTGTTGTGATTGACCGGAGGCAGGATCGCCGCTGCCACAGTCGCTGGGGGAGCGGGGGGTGCCTCGGTCTGCTCGCCTGCATCCACCGACGGCGCATCGGAGGCACTCATGGTCTGGCATGAAAGCATTAGGGTTGCGAGCAATGCCGTCCCGAGACGGCCGAGTGCAACCCCGGCGATGCCTGACGTCCAACGCGCGCTACCGGATCCAAAATTCATTTGCCCGATGCCTCGCTGATCTTGATCGAACGGGGGAGCAATCGAAGCGTGAGATCTCCTGTGCGCGCCCGGAGAACAACCTTGTCCCGAAAGATGCTGACAACTGTCGCATTCGCGACCTGATCGCCAGCTTGAACCGGTTGGCCGTTGATCACGGCGATTCGCCGCCCTTTGGCGACCAGTATTGCGGTCAACGCGTAGGGAGAGGAGGCGGAGACATCCACGCCGGCCTCTTCGAGTTTCGACGAGTCTGGTGGCCGGGTCGGATCTTTCAGCTCCCCGCGTGCAAGTCCGAGCGAGGGATGCAACAAGCCTGCGCAACAGACCAGCGCGATGATGATCCAGGCGGGGAACTGGCGGTTTGTGAAAGGGTTAGACACCGATCCAATTCTCCTCGCGGCTCAATGTATGGAGGTGGATCGAAATCCGCGCACGCGGGTAGTCGATGACCGTGTAGGTGATGGTGTCCCACGAAAGATCCCATGGAAGACTCTCGATCGACTCGAGGTAGTGCAGAGTCGCGAGGTAGGACCCTTCCAGTTCGATCACGAAGCCATGGCGATAGAACTCCGCCTTCTCAGCGGTTTGCCCTTGAGGGTCGACAGCTGCCCCCGGAACTCCAGCTTCGGTTGCGGGGGGGAACGTTGCCGGATTCGTGCTCATGAGCTTGACGAGGGTGAGGTCGCTTTCCTCGCTCAGGAGTTCCTCGAGCATTCGTGTGACATCGTTCGGCGCGATCATCGAAGACATGTGCTCTTCGATGTCCGCGTTCATGATCTCGATCTGCCGCTTCAGCGCCGTCTCTTCCCGGTCCATGGGAGTAGGGGTTCTGCCTGCGATTCGCTGGGCCAATTGCTCCGCGCGCTCGTCCAGGCGCTTGATCGATGCCACGTGCTGGCTCAATTGACTCTGAAGCTGCTCCCGTTCTCGATCCATCGGAAGCAGAAAGACCGCGTCCACGACTCCAAACAGGCTCGCGAGAAGGGCGCACAAGACCATGATGCGTTCACGAAGCGTGAGTTCGAGATATCGTTCCTGCAGTCGCTCCCAGCGCTCCCTCATGGCGCGACTCCTGCGGCGGGAAAACTCTCCAACGCAAAGTCGAGAATGCCCGGGCCCTGGCCCTGGGTTAGCTGGAACAGAGCGAAGGTCTTTCCGCTGAACGACGGTTCGCTTCGGAGTTGTCGGAGGAGTTGGGGTACCCGCTTTGCAGCCAACGTACTGCCGCGAATCGAAAGTGAATCTCCGCCGTCGATCACGTCAATCTGCGTCAGCCAGAGCTGGGGAACCAGGTGACGTGCAAACCCGACGAAATATTTCGAAAAGCCTTCGCGTCGGCCGCCCCCAAGAATCTCCAGCCTGCGCAGTGTGCGGGCGGTTCGGTCACGTTCTGCACGCAGTCGGGCAAGGGGACCGCTGACCTCTCCCGCAGGATGTCTCAGGGAATATTCATACTCGAGTTTCGTAATCTCCCTGTCGATCAGGTTGTGCTGCTGGAGGCTGGCTTCCACCTCCGCTTTCAGCTGTTGCATCTGGTACGTGCCATACCCGTAGGTCAGCATTAGCCCGCAAAACAACATGGCACAAACTTTGGCCACCCATTGGATGGGCAACGTGGTGTAGCCGGAAACGATCTTCCTGTCCCGGTTCAGGTCGAGCTGCTGTTCGAGGTCTTCGCGCAGCGCACCGCCCAGTGCGAGCAGTGCCTTGGCCTGAAGCTTGTTGGGCAAGATCTCGTCGGATTCGACCAGTTCGTGGAGGTCGAGCTGGCTTACGGCGACCGGACGAAGCTGTTCGGTGAGATACGGAATGTAGAGCGAGATCTCCGCGGTAGACGGAGCAATGACAAGACGTGAGGCAGGTGCTTTTCCAATTTCGCTCTCGTAGTAATCGAGGGACCGCTGAATCTCGAGCAGTAACTCGTCGAGAAGGCTGCGTACGTGATCGCTGAGCTGGTCATCAGAATCATCCAGCGCGATCTCCTGGCTCATCGCATCATCGATATGACTCGTCCCCGTGCTGATCGAGCGCGCAAAATAGAGTTTGGATTCGTGGCAGATGGCGAGAATGCCGCCCTTGGGCCGCAGTTCGAGGAGCAACGTGCCGGCCACCTGCTCTGGCATCACCAATGTCAGATTGCGCAGCGCAAGCTCACCGATATCAACGGCGTCGAGTTCCAGCCCCGACCCGTCCAGCAAATTCGTAACTTCCTCGATGACGTCGTTGCGAGCGGCGACGACGAACAGTTGCGGGTCTCGGCCTCGGTTTGCGTCAGCGGGGAAATCGAAGTAGTCCACCCTCGCATCGCTCGGATCAAAGTCAATCAAGTCCTTGATCAGCCAGGGCAGGGAACTGGCGATCTCGTCGTCTTCCACTTTGGGACGATCCAAGAGCCGCAGGCTATAGGATTCTGGCGGAAGCACGAC
This sequence comes from Myxococcales bacterium, assembly GCA_022563535.1. Lineage (NCBI taxonomy): Bacteria > Pseudomonadati > Myxococcota > Myxococcia > Myxococcales > Myxococcales bacterium. Next base: position 58,586 of record JADFNE010000015.1, on the reverse strand, counting down.
GACACACGGAGTCCCCGAAAGTTTCGACTCCGCGACAAGCTCAGCGAGCGCTGTGTTCCGCTCTTCCGGTGTAAGGGCTGAGACGGCTTTACACAGTGTCACGCGCGGTGGTACACCCTCTTCCTCAACCACGTGACAAAGGGTGAATCCGTCGCTCTCCAGGGCGAGCCCGACACGGCCTGTACGAGCCGTAGCCTTGTTTCTGTTCCAGGCGAACTTGAACAACGCCAACTCCCGGCACAAATAGTTCAGACAGCATGCAATTTTGGAACTGCGCACTGCCGGTGCTTCGCGGTGCGCGCACACACTGGGTGTGCGCCGGCCCGCGAAATTATTAACGGCTCAGATGGAGAAAAAGTTTAGATTTCCAAGTGGGTTGTACGAACAAACGCGTTCTAGTTTCGTTTGTGAGAACGTGCGCCGAGCGCGCAAGTCTCAATTCGCAGCGAACCTAAACTTTCAGTTGGGGAGCTTCGCGAGCAGTTTCCGCCACGCGGTTCTTTCGAGACTGGGTTTGAACTGCGGCGCCTTCTGAAGTGACGCGCGGCGAAGCTTCTCATAAAACGTACTGTCGTTCTCAGCAGCCAAAAGCAGGCCTCTCAACTCGCGAGTATTTCCCACTTCGAACATTCCGGGATGTTTCGCTCCGAGTAAACCGACGCTGCCTTCGATTCTCGAAGCGAGAATGGGAACCCCGGCCGCGCACGCCTCGCTGATCACGTTGGCGCCACCCTCCATGCGCGACGTCAGAACGAGCACGTGGCTCTGTGCGATACGCCTTCGGGTGCGCGCGTGGGTGAACTCCCCGAGCCACGAGTAGCGGGGATTCTCTTCATCTTCGCGCGAGGCAAGTGCGGCAAAGCGTTCCGTCATTGCGCGACCAATATGTGTCACCCGGATTCTCGAACTCTTCGGTAGTGCGCGCACGGCCATTGCGCAGCGCAGCGGATCCTTGACCGCACGCATGTGGCCAACGACACAGACGTAAAAGTGGCGATCGAACGAAAACCGCGGTGCAGCTACCGGAACGCTGCTCTGATGAATCACGTGGGACTTGCGCCGAAGGTGAGGGGCGAGATTTGCGAGACCTGCGCGTTGCAACAAGATGATCCGGTCTGCAAGTTCGAGGGAGCGATGCACTCGGGGTTGCCTTGCGAGATCCCGATACAGATCGGTTCCGGTGAGGGCCACCACCAACGAGCGCTCGGGGTAGTTCTCGCGGAATCGCCGCGCTGCGTTCGCGCATTTTGCGGCGTGAAGAAGTACGAGCACGTCGGCTCGCGCACCGATATCGCGATCATCGAGGTCGTGGAGAATCTCGACCTGGTGTCCGAGTGAGCGGAGGAAGCGCGACCAACGCAGCGCCGTGATTCGGTTGCCGTTTCGGGAACCGGGAGGGGCTGGGCAGAGCATCTGGATCCGCAGTCTCATGCGCTAATGATTCCAGGAAGTTGCGATCGATCAAGGGGGTGGGGTATCAAGAGTCGGCATCAATAGGAGGCATCATGGGTGATATTCGATTGACCCAGCTTGTTCCCGCCGGTGGTTGAGCGCGCAAGCTAAGTGCTGAGGGCCTGGGTCAGGTCCTGTCGAAACTGAATACGTTTTCAAATTCGTGGGTCGATACAAATGTCGGCCCGATGGATGATGCCGCCCTCGTGAATACAGGCGATGTGTCGAAGCTCGCTTTCACGGTGGATTTCATCACTCCGATTGTCGACGATCCGGTGCAGTTTGGAGCGATTGCTGCGGCGAATTCACTCTCCGACGTCTACGCGATGGGGGGCGAGCCCCGGGTCGCGTTGGCGATTTGCGGTTTTCCCGAGGACGAAGTTCCGCCCGAAATTTTGACGCGCATTCTCCAGGGAGGTACCGACAAAGCCGCAGAAGCGGGTTGCGCGATTGTCGGGGGACATACGGTGCTCGACCCGGAGCTCAAGTACGGGTTGTGTGTGATCGGAGACGTCGACCCAGAGCGAACTCTCTCACAAACCGGTGCCCGGGTTGGAGACCGGCTGGTGCTCACGAAACCGATCGGATCGGGGATCGCCGCCCAGGCGATCAAGCACCAGAAACTCACGGAAGCCGAGATGCATGAGGTGATCTCGGCGATGCAAACCCTGAACAAGGGTGCCAAGGACGCTGCCTTGGCAGCCGGTTCTCGCGCGGCAACTGACGTCACGGGTTTTGGGTTGTTGGGACACGTCTACAACCTCGTGATGGGTTCTGGTTTGTCGGCTCGGATCCAGGCCGCATCGGTCCCCATGTTCGCGGCGACCCGGCGGCTCGCCTCCGAGGGGCTGGTGCCGGGGGGGAGCAAGAACAACCTTCGCTACATCGAAGCCACCACGAAGTTTGCCGAATCAGTCTCCCAGGACGACCGCCTGATTCTCGCGGATGCCCAGACATCAGGGGGATTGGTGATTGCAGTACGTCCGGAGAATGAGCGTCAGTTGCTCGAGCAACTCGAGGAGAATGGGGTCGAGACTCGGGCGGTGATCGGTGAAGTGGTGGATGGGCAAGCCGGGCATATTGAGGTGTTGGCGGGCTAAATTGGTTTGGGCGGGGGGACGATACGACTCGAGACTTGGTCAGATGGGGAGTCTTGGGCTGTGGATCTCATGTCGCAAATCGATCACCTTCGCAGTCCAGCGGTGCTGGTTTGTATTGCGCTTGTGGTTCTGGCTGGAGGTGTCGTTGCGAACCGTCAATCCGATGACTTGGCTGCCTCACGCCAAGAACAGGCCCAAGATTCAGAATCTCTTGCCAGGGCCTCCGCCAGTCGGGCGAATAACGCGTATGACGGTGGCGTCGGTTTCGTAGTCCCGTACCGCCCTGACTGCCCTCCCGGAACCGAACGCCAAGGTGACGAACCTCCGGCGGGATTCAAAGAATGGTGTGTGCGGGTCGGTCTCGACCAGGGACTCAAGCACGGCTGGTATTCCGAGTGGTACCCCGACGGGCGTCCTGCGAGATCGGGCGCGTACGAAGATGGGCTCCGTGTCGGAGTGTGGACACGCTGGTACCCGAACGGAAAAAAGCGAGTTCAAGCCGAGTTCCAGCGAGGACTCCAACACGGCAAACTGATTTCCTGGGACAACGCCGGCAACCAACTCGGGGAGCAACTCTTCCGCAACGGCTACCCGATCAAGCAGCGCTCCTGAATCCTCAGTGCGCTCCGGCGTGCGCCTGATGTTCCTTTTTCAGCGCGCATTCCTTCTGCTCTTTCTCACTACAACTGCAGTCCTTGCCCGTTCCGCCACAGGAACCGCGCAGGCTTCGATTCGAAAAGATCAAACCTACCGCCATGCCGGCGGCGGCCAGACAAAATAGAATCAGAGTTGCGATGAAGGTCTGCATGATGCTTTTTCCGCCCGTTCCGGGGTTTCCTGTCGTTTTCGATCTGTTTTGATCTGTTTCGGTCAGAGGAGTCGAAAGCTCAAGGGCGGCCCCATGATAGCAGGTCGCCCGGGGCCAACGATGAATCGTTGATCCGGGCCCGGGCTCACTGCGGCTCGCGCAGGCGGGCGAATGCCGTGCTCGCAATCGTTCGAAATTTGCCCCCGTCTTCGCGCACCAGGAACAGCGCTGGAGTTTTGTGGGCCTCGGCCCAGGCCAATCCATCTTCTGGCCCCATGACGTTGAGTGCGGTCGCCAATGCATCGGCCCAGACGGCTTCTGCATGGAGCACACTCACCGATGCGAGATGGTGTGCGATTGGCCGGCCGGCTCGGGGATCGATGGTATGAGAAATCCGCTGACCCTCGACTTCGTAGTAGTCCCGATAGTCTCCCGAAGTCGCCAGGGAAATATCGGAGAGAACCACGACTTCGTGGCTCGTGGGCGCGGCGGCATCGGGTCGCTCGATCCCCACCCGCCAGATCCGCCCGTCGAGCTTGTGGCCGTGAGCGCGCAACTCGCCCCCGATCTCGACCAGGTAGTTGGAGTGACCGAGTTTCTCTATTGTCCGAGCGACGAGGTCGACTCCGTAGCCCTTTGCGATCGCAGACAGATCGCACTCGATGCGAGGATCGCTTTTTGCGACGGTGGGCCGCGCCGGATCGTAAATGAGCTTGGTGTATCCGACCCTTTGTTGGAGTTCTCGGCGAGCCTCTTCGCTCGGGGGCTCGGGGGGGCGATCGGTCGCCCCAAAACCCCAGGCGGCTACCAGCGGCCCAACGGTAATGTCAAACGCCCCGCCCGTCATTTCACTCACCCGACGGGCAATGCGAAATATCTCGATCGTCTCTTCAGAAAATTCGAATGGATCAGTCGCTCTGTGTCGATTGAAGCGGGATAGCTCGGAATCGGGAAGGTAACTGGACATCAGCGCATTCACCCGGTCGAGCTGAGCTTCGACGTCGCGAGCGAGCACCGACTTCGCAGCCTCTGAGAGGTCTTGGGTTGCGACCTTCACTGAGTAGGTCGTGCCCATGGTTCTGCCGGTGAACTCGAAATATGGGCGTTCGGCTGGGTCGGCGATGATCAGGCGGTGAATCGCAAGCCCGAGCAGCAATGCTCCACACAGCGGCAGGGCGATGCGCGCCCGCTTGTCGAGAGTACGGCGAGGGAGGCCGGTCGAAGGGGGTGTCGGCCTAGCCGAAGTCATCGAACATGATGTTCTCGTTCTCGACTCCGAGATCGATGAGCATCGCGATCACGGCGTCGTTCATCATCGGCGGGCCGCAGATGTAGTACTCGCAATCCTCGGGCGATTTGTGGTCCTTCAGGTAGTTGTCGTACAGCACCTGATGGATGAACCCCGTGAGCCCGGTCCAATGGTCTTCTTCCTGCGGTTCCGAGAGTGCCAAATGCCATTCGAAGTTATCGAAGTCCTCGGCGATCTTGTCGAAGTGATCATTGTAGAACGACTCTCGAAGACTGCGCGCGCCGTACCAGAACGAGATCTTGCGATCGCTGTTCAGTCTTCGGAACTGGTCGAAGATATGCGAGCGCATCGGCGCCATTCCCGCTCCGCCGCCGATGAAGATCATCTCGTTGTCGGTAGGCTTGGCATAGAACTCGCCGAAGGGGCCCGAGATGGTGGCCTTGTCTCCGGGCTTGAGACTGAAGAGCCATGAAGACATCATGCCCGGCGGGACGTCCGGGGTGCGAGGCGGAGGCGAGGCAATGCGGACGTTCAGCATGATGATGCCCTCTTCCTCGGGATAGTTCGCCATCGAGAAGGCGCGGATGACTTCCTCGTCGACCACGGAGACATAGCGCCACTGGTCGAATTGATCCCAGTCGTCCCGGTACTCCTCTTCGACCTCAAAATCCTTGTAGTGCACAGTGTGGGGCGGTGCTTCGATCTGGATGTAGCCCCCCGCCTGGAAGGGGACGCTCTCACCCTCGGGCAGCTCGAGAATCAGTTCCTTGATGAACGTCGCGACATTCTTGTTCGAGCGAACCGTGCACTCCCACTTGCGGACGCTGAAGATTTCGGCGGGAATTTCGATCTTCATGTCCTGCTTGACTTTGACCTGGCAGGAAAGTCGACACCCCTCCCGGGCTTCACCGCGGGTAATGAACGCCCCCTCGGTGGGAAGTATCGCGCCCCCGCCTTCGAGGACCTTCACGGTGCAGACCCCGCAGCTTCCCTTTCCGCCACAGGCAGAGGGTATGAAGATCTTGTTCGCACTCAGGGTATTGAGCAGCGTACCGCCACTTGCGGTGACGAGTGAGTTTTCAGGATCGCCATTGATCATGATCGTGACGTCGCCGCTCGGGATCAGCTTTGCCTTGGCAAATATCAGCACACCGACCAACATGACGATCAAGAGTGTAAATGCGACGACACCGTAGATGACTGTTTCCATGACTGCGTAACCCTGTGTCCGGTGTCCGAATGGAAGCTCGGACAGCTAGACGGAAATAGAAATGAGTTAGAGCTGAATTCCTGAAAAGGCCATGAAGCCAATGGACATCAAACCGACCAGAAGAAACGTGATACCGAGACCGCGAAGGGGTGGAGGTACGTTGCTGTAACGGAGTTTCTCGCGAATGGCGGCCAGCGCAGCGATCGCGATCGCCCAGCCAATTCCCGAACCGATGCCAAAGACCGTGCTCTCGGCGAGGTTGTAGTCGCGCTCGACCATGAAGAGCGACGCGCCTAGAATCGCGCAATTGACCGCGATCAAGGGCAAGAACACCCCGAGTGCGTTGTAGAGCGCCGGTGAAAAACGATCCATGACCATCTCTACGATCTGCACCGTGGCCGCGATCGTGCCGATCAAAGTCAAGAAGGTCAAAAAGCCGAGGTTGATGTCTCCCAGGCCCAGCCAGGAGAGCGCACCATCTTTCAGCAGCACCTCGTTGAGCAACTGATTTAGTGGGCAGGTAACCGCGAGCACAAAGATGACCGCGAAGCCCAACTGGATCGCAGTCTCGACCTTCTTTGAAATCGCCAGGAATGAACACATGCCCAAAAAGAAGGCAAGCGCCATGTTCTCAACGAATATTGCCTTCGTAGCCAGGCTCAAATAGTGTTCCAACACGGAACTCTTCCTCCACTTGCTCGGGTTTCCAGGCGCGCACGGCCCAGATAAAGCAGCCAATCAAGAAGAACGCGGCGGGTGCCAACAGCATCAAACCGTTGGGTTCGTACCAGCCACCTTCGTTGACCGTCTTCAGAATTGTGTAGCCGAACAACTTGCCGCTGCCAAACAGTTCGCGCATGAACGCGACCACCATCAAAACTACGCCGTAGCCGAGACCGTTCCCGATCCCATCCATCAAGGCCAACTTCGGCGGGTTCTGCATTGCGAAGGCCTCGGCGCGGCCCATGACGATGCAATTGGTGATGATCAAACCGACGAACACCGAAAGCTGCTTGCTGACGTCGAAGACGAAGGCCTTGAGGATCTGATCCGTCACGATGACGAGAGACGCGATGATCGTGAGCTGAACGATGATGCGCACGCTGGGCGGGATGTGTTCGCGGATCAAGCTGACCGCCAGGTTCGAGAAGGCGCAGACCGCAACTAACGCTGCACTCATGACAAGCGCGGTTTCCATCTTGGTCGTGACCGCGAGCGCAGAGCAGATCCCCAGCACCTGAAGCCCGATGGGATTGTTGTTGAACAACGGATCGAGAAGTGCTTCCCGCTCCGCCGAATTCGCTGCCATGAAATTGCCTCCGCTCTAACTCTAATATGTTGGCCCGCTGTCCGCTGGAACAGTTTGCCGGATCTAACTCTGTTCGGCCCGCAGCTTGGCGAGGTAGGGACCAAAGCCCGAATCCCCGAGCCAATACTTGACCAGACTGCCCACTCCGCGACTCGTAATCGTTGCCCCCGAGAGACCGTCCACGTTGTAGGGATCATCTGCTACCGAGCCCGCCATTCCCTTTACGACCCCGATGCGCGGAACCCAGCGCTCGTCGAAGGCGAGGCGTCCCTTCCAGAGAGACTTCCAACGCGCGTTGTCGACCTCGCCACCGAGCCCGGGAGTTTCGCCGTGCTCGTAGAAGGTAATGCCTTTGATCGTGCGGGTATCCGGGGCGAGAGCGAGGTAGCCATAGAGGGTGGACCAAAGCCCCATGCCCTCGATCGGGATTATGATGGCTTCGATTTCTCCCGCGGCGGATCGCACCTGATACACCAGGCCCACATTGGGAACGCGCCGGACCTTGGCGGCGTTGGGCGGCACAGCTTCACTCAACGCCGGGTTTTTTGCGGCCTTGCGCTGGTCGTAGCTTGCGGCATCTATTTTTTCGTTGTAGCTGCCACTGGCGAGGGTTACGGCCCGGGGTGTCACTCTCTCGTTGAAAAGCTCGCCAATCTCGATTGCGGAGAGCTTGTCCTTCTCGCCCATCAGTCCACTGACAATCAGTACCTTCTTCTGCCGGTCGAGGACGATGTTCGCATCCTGGCGCTCCTTGAGCGACACCGCAGAACCCGCCACGAATACGGCGCAGACCAGACACACGACCGCGGTAAAGCCGATGATATATCCCGGACTATGCTGCACTTCGGGCCTGCCTCCGCTTGATGTTTCCCTGCACTACGAAGTGATCAATCAGCGGCGCAAACATGTTCATGAACAGGATTGCGAGCATCATCCCCTCCGGATAGGCGGGATTGATCACGCGAATCAGGATACAGAGGATGCCGATCATCAGCCCGTAGTAGAACTTGCCCGAATCGGTGAAGGCGGACGAGACCGGGTCCGTCGCCATGAAGACCGCCCCCAGCGCCCAGCCGCCCAGCACCATGTGCCAGTACCAGGGGACGGCGAACAACGGGTTGGAATCGGAACCGACGAGGTTGAGGGTCAGCGACATGGCGATGGTGCCGATCACCACTCCGGCCATCGTCTTGCCAGATCCGACCTTGGTCCAGAGCAGCAATGCGCAGCCCATCAGGCATGCGACCGTAGAGGTCTCGCCCATCGAGCCGGGTATGTAACCGTAAAAGGCGTCCCACCAGTCGTAATTCGCCAGGGCGCTGCTGGTCTCTGCGGCCTGGGCGAGCAAGGTCGCGCCGGTGTAGGAATCGACGCCAGAGAGGTTTGCGGCGATCCAAGGAGATTCACCGCTCATGTCCGCCGGATACGCAAAGAACAGAAACGCTCGCGCGACCAGCGCGGGGTTCAAGAAGTTCATCCCCGTGCCGCCAAAGACTTCTTTGCCGAAGATCAGGCCGAAGGCCATCCCCAATGCGACCATCCACAACGGAATCGTGGCGGGGAGCGTCAGGGGGAGCAACATGCCGGTCACGAGAAAACCTTCGTTGACCTCGTGTCCGCGAACGATCGCACCGGTGATTTCAACGGCTCCCCCGGTTGCCATGACCGTGGCGTAGACAGGCAGATAGAAGAGGGAACCCAGAACGATGCAGGAGAGCGGACTGTTGAAGTCCGATGCGAGCCCGGTGGCGGCCCATACCACCATCCGCCAGTCGTCGAGCGGGAGTCCACCGTGGGCGGTTGCGAGCAATGTCTGGTACCCGGTGTTGTACATCGCCATGCCGGCGCAGGGTACGAGCGCGATCACGACGGTGATCATCAACCGCTTGAGATCTATGCCATCCCGGACGTGGGAACTGGTCTTGGTCACTTCACCGGGAGTGAAGTTTCCGGAGTCGATCATTTCCCAGGCGGGATAGAATTTTTCGAGGCGCCCACCCTTCTCGAAAATGGGTGCGATCTGATCGCTGATGTCCCGAAGAAATTTCATCGGAGTCTGCTTACCCTTCCTTTTCAATCAGTTCGAGATTCCTGCGCAAGATCGGCCCGTAGTCCGTCTTGCCCGGGCACACGAAGGTGCACAGGGCGAGGTCTTCTTCGGCCAGTTCGAGGGCGCCCAATTCTTCGGCGCGCTCGAGGTCACCGACCAGCATCGAGCGCAGCAGGAAGGTCGGCATGATGTCCATCGGCATCACGCGTTCGTACATGCCGATCGGCACCATCGCCCGGGGTGATCCGTTGGTCGTCGTCGTGAAGTCGAAGCGCTTGCTGGGGAAGAGCCTCGAAAGATAGATGCCCAGAGTAGAGAATGAGTTCAGGCCCGGGGTCAGCCAGCCCATGAAGATCCGTTCTCGACCTTCCTTCAAGACGCTGATCTGATAATCGAAGCGGCCCAGGAAGCCAAAGACGTTCCCCATCGCCTTCTTGCCCGAGAGCACGGAGCCCGCGATCAGGCGCACCTCGGCGCCGTCGAATGTTTCGGTGACGAGATCGTCGACGGAAGCACCGCTGCGCGTCCTCAGCAATTGTGGGTCCGCAACCGGTGGTCCGGCGTAGGAGATCACTCGATTGACATCGAGTTTGCCGGTGGCAAACAGCGACCCGATCGCGGCGACATCTTGATATCCGATCGTCCAGACCGTCTTGTTGCGGCTGACGGGATCGAGGGTGTGGATGTGCAGGCCAGCGGTCCCCGACGGATGGGGGCCGGAAAATTGCTCGACGGTGACCGGTGCACTCAAGCCTTGCTCGATTTCCGAACTCGGATCTACGCAGAGGTAGGTCTTTCCGGCGGTTAGTTTGGCGACAATGGACAGCCCGCGATCGAAGTCTTCCGTCCGATCGGCCAACACGACCTCGGGCAGGGGGGCGTGGGGGTTGGTGTCCATGGCGTTGACGAAGATGGCCGCGGGCGTCGTGTCCGTGGGCGGGGTTCGGTTGAACGGCCGGGTGCGAAAGGCGGTCCAGTCTCCGGATTCGGCGAGCAGCGCAACGATTTTGTCGCGATCCAGCTGATCGATGGCCCTCCCCGAGTAGTGCTCGAACGAAGCCAGTTCCGAATCGCTGGGCGATCCCGCGCGTTCGTTGTCACTGAGATCGATTACGACCGATTGCAGCACGCGGCGAGCCCCGCGGTAGACGCCAATGACACGCCCGGCACCGGGGGAGGTGTGGATCACCCCGCTGCGAGTTCGGTCCTCGAACAGGGGCTGGCCCCGTTTCACCGTGTCGCCTTCTTCTACGAACATTCCCGGACGCATGCTGGGGAAATCGTCGGCTACGACGGCCACGCGGGTGGGCAGGCGGCTCTCTCGGATGATTTGGATTGGCTCTCCCGTGATCGGGAGGTCAAGCCCCTTGGTGATCTTGTGAAGTGACATTGATGATCGCTGTGATTCCGTCTCTCGGTGGCCGCAGTTTTCGTCGCTGTTCTAGCCGCACTTCCGGCCATGACGGCGGCGAGGTCCGCTTGGGTTCGAAGAGCCTGGGACCGGGGTAAGCGCCGCAGAGATTAGGACAACCCTTGGCGCTTACAACGGATTTCAGCTCGATAATTGTTGTTTCGATCGTCAATGGCGCAACAAAATGACCAGCGTCTTTCGAGTTTGAATTCGCATCACAGTCTGCCAGCGCTTTTCCCTTGGTCTCGCTGTCAATCGCTTGCACCCTAAGTCGGTTCCCGCCTCTGCTTCGGATAAATTGAAGCTCACCTTTAGAAGTCGACCCGAAGCAGATTCGGCGGATAAGGCGCGGGAATAGGCGGTGAGATGCAGTTTCTTGGGGTCGGTTGTGGATGTTGGGGTTGCACCGGAGGGTGGTGGGGAAGATCGCTATGCTTCCCATTGATGTCCCCACCTCTCGAGCCTCCTTCTTGACCGTAAAAACCTCGCGAAAACACTGTCGGCGCACGTGGTTGTGTGAATTTCGCCGTTCGCTTCCGGCAGCCGCCCTGGCAATCGCATTGGGGCTACCGCACTGGGGATGCGGCTTGGCTGACGAGCTTCTCGACCGCGCCGAGCGAGGAGACAGTCAGGCCCAGCTCGAGCTCGGCGATCAATTTGCAGCGGAAGGCGAAGGGCGGGATCCGGCTGCGGCTCGAAGCTGGTACGAGAAAGCGTCGGAACAGGGACTTGAAGAGGCCCAGCTGCGCCTGGCAGAGATGCTCGCCGGTTGGGAGAGCACGGACGAGAATCTGGCTGAGGCGATCCGTTGGTACGAGGCCGCCGCGGAGCAGGGCAATGAGCGCGCCATGCGCTCACTGATCGCAATTCATAAAGCAGATCGGAGCACAGAAAAGGATCCCGGAGCTGCGGCAAAGTGGCTGATTCATTTCGCCGAGGGGGGCGACCCCCAGGCCCAGTTCGATTTGGCCTTCCTGTATTTTGCGGGGGACGGAGTCCCCAGGAATCCCGGTCGCGGCGCGAAGTGGCTGACACAGGCCGGCGATCAGGGGTACGCCCCGGCGCAGCTCCATCTCGGCCGCCTCTATTTGACGAACGGAAAGGGGGTTTTTCGAAATGTCGAGACCGCGGCCCGCTGGTTCAGGGCGTCTGCCGAGCAGGGCAACGACGAAGCGCAGAAATTTCTTGGCGTCATGTACAGGTTTGGCGAGGGTGTTCTCAAGGACTACGGGGAATCGCTGAAGTGGTTGCGCTTATCCGCAGCACAGGGGAACTCAGAAGCCCATGTGAATTTGGCGGTGATGTACGCCGAGGGCACGGGTGTGGACAAGGACCCGGCCGAAGCCGAGCGCTGGTACCAGGAGGCGGCTCGCGAAGACCCCCAAGTACAACTGGCCCTCGCCAAGGACTACGCCGAAGGCAAGATCGTGCGAAAAAATCGGAACCAAAGCCTGCACTGGTATCGAAAGGCCGCCGAGGCTGGGATCGCCGAAGCTCAACTGATGGTGGCCCGGGCCTATGATGAAGCCGATGGATTTGCCCGCGATCGTTCCGAGGCAGTTCGCTGGTATCTGGCGGCGGCCGAACAGGGAAACGCCGAAGCCCGGCGACGCGGGGCTGAACTGCTCGCGTCCGGGGCGGACGTTGAATCCGATCTCTCCATGGCGGCGTCGCTCTTTCTGCTCGCAGCCGAAGCCGGCGATTCCGAAGCCCAGTGGAGGTACGGTCGCATGCTGGAAACGGGCAGCGGAGTAGACAAAAGCAGATCCGCCGCGGCGGATTGGTATGGCAAGGCGGCTCAGGCCGGCCACCGGGAGGCGCGCTGGCATCTCGCGAAGATGCTGGACGAGGGACGTTACGTTCGCCGTGACCTCGCAAAGGCCATGGCGATGTACGAGGAAGAAGCCGAGGCTGGCAACGTCGCTGCGATGGCCAAACTCGCAAAGATTTACTGGAAAGGAAGAGGCGCCATACCCCTGAACCGGAAACGGGGACTGCAATGGCATCTTCGCGCCGCAGAACAGGGCCGGACCGCATCGGAACTCTTTGTGGGCATCCGCTATTTCGAGGGGGACTACGGAATCCCGAAGCAGCCCGATCAAGCCTTTCGATTTCTGAGCGCGGCCGCCAAGGCGGGGAACGAAACCGCAGAATTCTACGTTGGCCGATGCTTGTGGGATGGAGTCGGAGTGAAACAGAAACGCCGCAAAGCGCTGCCGTACATGCGTCGTGCCATCGACCGGAGAAATGGAGAGGCCTTCTTCTATATGGGCGCTGCGTCGGTGTTCGGAATGACAGAAGAGGAAAATAGCGTGGCGGAGTCCTATGTCTTTTTTGCCATGGGTGCCTTGTTCGATGATCCTCCGGCAATTCGCGAGTTGATCGCGCTGCGCAAAAAGTTGAACAAGAAAACCATCGAGCATTTGGATGCCCAATCCATGAAAGCGCTCGAGCATTACAACAAGATCTGGGAGGCACGCCACCGGAAGCGCGAGAAGAAGAACGCTGAAGGACGTGGAGCGAATTGATGCAGGTCTACGCGTCCATGGAACATCGCATGCCATTGTCTCGCGTCGCCGAACACGCGAAACGAGCAGAGGCCCTGGGATACGACGGTTTGAACGTTCCCGACGCGGTACACGACGGGCTGCTGATCGCTCACGAAGCTCTGCGCGCCACAAAGTGTCTGCGAGTCGCGACCAGTGTGCTGGTGGTATTCCCGCGCAGCCCCATGGTGGTTGCGGTCGCCGCCTGGGATTTGCAATCGGTATCCAAGGGTCGCTTCGAACTCGGGATGGGGACCCAGGTTCGCGGAAACATCGTGGGTCGCTACAGCACGCCCTGGACGTCTCCGGTTCCTCGCATGCGGGAATACGTGCAGTCGCTGCGCGCGATCTTCGAGAGCTTTCAACGAGGAGTGCCGCTGTGTTTTGAGGGCGAGCACTATCAGTTCACCAAGATGCAACCCTTCTTCAATCCGGGGCCGATCGATGATCCGGCCATTCCGATCTATCTCGCTGGGGTGGGGCCGGTGATGACCGCGCTGGCGGGCGAAGTCGCAGATGGGCATATGAGTCATCCGACTCATTCGTCCCCACGCGTGTTGAAGGAATTGGCGCTCCCCGCCCTCGATCGCGGCACCCAGCGCGTCGGCCGCAAGGCTCTCGACGTTCAGCGTATGGCAGCCGGCATGGTTTCGACGGGCGGAGATCAGGAAGAGGTCGCGCGTCAGCGCGAAAAGAACAGAGAACTGTTGGGTTTTTTGTTCTCGACACCGGCCTATTGGCCAGCGCTGGAACTCTACGGCTGGAAGCCGATTGGCGAGGGCCTCCACCGCATGGCGCGAGAGAATCAGTGGAGTGAGATGACGGCTTTGATCGACGATGAGTTGCTCGAAACCATGATTCCGAGCGGCACCTACGACGAAATTGTCGAGCCGCTACGCGAACGCTACCGGGGTCTGGTAACGCACATCACGTTTCCCATGCCCGACGATCCCGCGGATGATTCCCGGGTGGCCGAAGTGATTGCAGCGCTTCGGGACTGAGGCGCCAATACATTCTCACTGCGACCCTCGGTGCGCAGCGCATCGATCCCGGGCAGGGACACTCAGATTTTCGCAGTCGGCAATACGACAAGTCGCGAGGCGTTCGAATTCCCCGGCGCGAATTTGTGCTTCGAACTGGACGCGAGACACTGCAAAGGCGTGGGCTTCGGTCTGTGAATCGGCTTCGGCGATCAAGAGTGAATCCAGGCTGTGCTCCGGTGTGGTCTTGCCCTCGGGTATGCCCGAGCCCGGATCGAGGCCCATCGGAGAATGGGTCATGTGCACGAATAGCTCGTAGTGAAGGTCGCGGTACCAGGCTCCGGACTGCGCGGCAAACTCGAGATGTGGGCGCGGCGTCGCGACGAGATTCGGGCTCAAGACCGAGCGATAACCCTCCCAGGCGCGTGGCAGCAGACGTGGGTCGTGCTTGGGTCGGACAAAGTTTTCGGTGGCGAGCCATGTCGCGACCAGGCACGTCGGACACAAGGGCAGACGCTGCGCCTCGAAGTGCCCCCCACATTGATCGCAACCGATCTCGCTCATTGTTTATCCGCTGTCTTGGTGAACGAACGGGGAGATCGAATTCACATAAAAAGAGGCTATTAGAGTTCCTGGAGAACCAGTTCGACTTGCTCTCTACGACCGTCGCGTTCAATCACCAGCGTCACGCGGTCTCCCGGTTTTCTCGTGTCGAGCACGCGATAAAGATCGTCGAACGACGTGATCCGGACATCGTCGAGTGCCACGATTACGTCGACATGTATGGTTCCGCGCCGGTCAACTTGCGGTGGGCGAATCCCCGCTCGCGCCGCCGGACCGCCCGGCATGGGTTCGCGAACAATGACTCCCTCGATTCCCCACTGGGCGGCCTGATGATCTGTAAAGATCCGCACGCCGAGCCCGACCCGGCGCACCCGACCGTCCTTGATCAACTGCGGAATGATGCGTTTTACGGTGTCGACCGGAACTGCGAACCCAATGCCCGCACTCTGCCCCGAGGTACTGATGATGGAAGTGTTGACTCCGATCAGTCGGCCGGACGAATCGAGTAGCGGACCACCGGAATTGCCTGGATTGATCGACGCATCGGTCTGGATCACATCTTCGATCGTGGTGCCGGCCAGCGACTGCATTTCCCGTCCCAGCGCGCTGATGACCCCAGTGGTGAGGGTGTGATCCAGTCCAAAGGGATTGCCGATCGCGAGCACCTTTTGGCCGACCTGCAGCCGCTTGGAGCTTCCGTGATTCAGGGGCGCGGGCCGCGGGGCCGAAGCTTCGAGTTCCAGCACCGCCAGATCTTTGTGAGGATCAACCCCGATGAGCTCGGCCGAGTAGGTACTGCCATCCGCAAAACTCACCGAGAACACGTTGCTGCCCTGCACGACGTGAAAATTGGTGACGATGTGTCCGTCGCGATCCCAGATGAACCCGGATCCTGTGCCCTGGCTGACCTGCCTTGCCGAGCGATCGAATCGACCTCTCTCCCATTGGCTGCTGGTGATGAAGACCACCGAATTCGAGGTCGCGCTGAATACATCGATGGTATTGCGTTCGTTTTCGAGCAAAGCGCTCGGCCCCGGCGGTGTAGCGACCGGTGCAGCCGGTGCAGCCGTGCTGGGTCTCGGCTCGCCACAGGCTGCAAGGTCTACCAGCAGGAGCAAGAGAAACAGCAGCCGGGCACATTCCCGCGTGGGGATGGACATGAGGGTTGTCGATTGGGCGGTCAGTCTCGGCTCCGTGTGATCGGAAAGGTTTGGAACCCTCCTACAATATCACGGAACCGTTGCCGCCCCACTTTCTCGTGGTCTACCGTCCAACGGTAGCGAACGGTTCAGATAGGGCCTACAAGAGGACAAGTCGATGAAGTTCTGGCAATCCCTTGCGTATTCAGAACCCGATCAGTTGATAGGGATCGCCAGGATCTGCGACGAACTCGGTTTTGACGGCGCCTTCGTATCGGATCATATGTTCTATCCGAAAGACTTCGAGAAGAAGTACCCATACTCCGAGGACGGCGACCCCGGGTTTACCGCGGAGACCCCCTGGCCCGATAGCTGGGTCAGCATCGCCTCGATGGCGGCCGTGACGACCAAGCTGCGTTTTACGACCTTCATCTACCTTCTCGGTCTGCGAAACCCGATCGAGGTGGCGAAGTCGACTTCCACCCTCGGTTTGATGACCGACAACCGCTTTGCTCTCGGGGTCGGCGCCGGTTGGATGCGGGAAGAATTCGAAGCCATGGGAGTCGAGTTCAAGACCCGAGGCAAACGGCTCGACGAATCGATCGAGGTTCTGCACAAGTTGTGGAGCGGTGAACTGGTGGAGCATCACGGTGACCACTTCAATTTTGATCCGCTGTTGATCTGTCCCGTTCCCCAAAAGCGCGTACCCGTGTGGGTGGGGGGGATCAGTGGTATTGCCCTGCGCCGTGCCGCGCGACTTGGCGACGGCTGGCTCGGCTCTGGGCAAACCGCGGACGAAGCGGTGGAGATACTCGGCAAACTTCGGGCGTATCGCAGAGAGTACGGGCGCGAAAACGAACCCTTCGAAACGATCGTGCCGCTCGTGACACCACCCAACCCCGACGACCTGAAGCGAATCGAGGATGCGGGAGCAGACGGCACCGTCAGCTATCCCTTCACCTACACGGTCGGCCCGACTTCAACGCTGGACGAGAAGCGCGCGTATCTCGAGGGCTACGCCAACAGCGTGATGAAGATGCTGGGCTGAGAGGGCCCCGAGCTGAGAATAGAGGAAGGGAAGGCGTTAGATCGCCGCCTCGCCCGTCTCTTTGGTTCGAATCCGAATCACGTCGTCAACATCACTGATGAAGATCTTGCCATCGCCGATGCGACCGGTGTTGGCGGCTTCCGAGATTGCATCGACGACTGAATCTACCCCGTCGTCGCGCACGATGATCTCGAGCGAGAACTTGGGGAGTAGATCGACCACGTACTCTGCGCCCCGGTACAACTCCGTGTGGCCCTTCTGTCGTCCGAAGCCCTTGACCTCGGTAAGCGTCAGGCCCTGGACACCGACCTTTTGGAGTGCCTCCCGGACGTCGTCGAGTTTGAATGGCTTGATGATGGCTTGAATCAGCTTCATTTGGATTTCCTTGCAGTGGCTGTGCCCAAAATGAAATTGGCTCCTGCGCTCAGCTGTACGCCGATTCCGAGTGCTGGGTGAGATCGAGGCCCTGGCTTTCGTCTTCCTGCGAAACCCGCAAGTCGCCCATCACGAGCTTCAGCACGAAGAGGATCGCAATCGTCATCACGCTGGCGAATACGGCGGTGATACCGATACTGGTGATTTGCTTCACGATCTGCGCGCCCTGGGAAACGCCATCCACCAACGCGAAGTCGGCCAGGAACAGTCCGGTTGCCAGCGCGCCCCAGGCTCCCCCAACTCCATGCACACCAAAGACGTCCAACGAGTCGTCGTAGCCGAGCGCAGGTTTCAACAAGGTCACGGCCGCGTAACAAAGCAAACCGGCGCCAATCCCGATGCCGATTGCACCCATCGGTGTGACGAAAGCGCAGGCGGGGGTGATGGCAACCAGGCCAGCCACTGCTCCCGTCGCCGCACCCAGTACCGTTGGCTTCCCGCGGTGAACCCATTCGACGAGAATCCAGACCAGGGTTGTGGTCGCTGCTGCGGTTTGGGTGTTGATGAAGGCGAGGCCCGTGGTTCCGTCAGCCGCCAATTGACTCCCGGCGTTGAAACCGAACCAACCGACCCACAGCAGCGATGCGCCGATCACGGTCAGCGGCAGGTTGTTGGGTTGCATGACTTCCTTCCCATGACCGAGGCGCGGACCCAGATAGATGGCGGCAACGAGCGCCGAGAAACCGCTCGACATGTGCACGACGAGTCCACCGGCGAAGTCCAACGCTCCGAGGGTCGCGCCTAGATAGCCCCCGCCCCAGACCATATGGCAGAGCGGAATGTAGACGAGCAGCACCCAGATCAGGATGAATACGGTGTAGACGCTGAAGCGCATGCGTTCGGCAAAGGCGCCGAGCATGAGCGCAGGGGTGATGATTGCGAACATGCCCTGGAACATGACGAACACGTAGGTGGGAATCGTTCCATAAACGCTATCCGGCGTGATCCCGGCGAGGCCGAACATGCTGCTATCCCCGATGAATGCGTTGCCCTCTCCAAAGGCCAGGGAGTATCCGACGAGGACCCACATCACTCCGATCATTCCCGCGGAGATCAAGCACTGCATCAGGATCGACAACAGATTCTTGGTGCGGACCAGGCCTCCGTAAAAGAGTGCGAGACCGGGCAAGGTCATCAGCAGGACCAGAGCGGTGGCGGTAATCATCCAGGCGGTGTCACCGGAATCGACGGTGCCTTCTGCCGCGGCGGTCTTCGCCACCATGGTCAATGCGATTCCGACTAGCGTGGCGCGTAGGAAGTTGGATCTGGTGGGCACGGATTTTTCCTCAGTCGTTAGGGAGTCATCGTTACCGGCAATTCATTGTATAAGCAGCAGCTTCACAAGTAACGTGCAATCTGCGCGCAGGGGATCGATCTATCGAGCGATTCGTCTGTGATGAAAACTTCACAGCATGAAGTGGGTTTCCCACGATCTCCGATTCGCGGCATCTGAGGAATTCCGCAAATTTCCCCGACGATCCTATTACCCCCTGTGTTATCAGCGACTTACGAGATATGTAGTGTTTGGCACCCATATTGCACAGATTGAAGACAAAACAGCGCACTAGAACCATTTGGAAGCTGATTTGGCGGTTCCCCGGAGAGAGATCCGATCCGGGGCTGGAGATGAAGATGACGAGCCTCGTCGAAGCGTTTTTCGGGCTGCGAAAGCCCGCATTTACTGTGAACAAGAGCAGCGGCCCGGTACTGATGACGGGGCCCCTGCGAACGACTGCCAATTTTCTGTGCCGCAGACTGGATCAAGGCAGCGAAATCTTGTGTGTGAGCGGGCCTCCCGGCATCGGCAAGTCCAGTGTGGCGCGCGCGTTGTCAAAGTTGACCGGCAGTCGCTTTCGTATTGCGACCATGTCTGGGCACGCAAAGTGCTGGAACGACTTGCGCGGGGTACTGGTCCGGGAATTTGGCATTGCCGAGGGCCGTATTACCCGGGACGGACTCGCAGACGCACGTGCGAAGTTCGGCAAATTGCTCATCATCGTGGACGACGCCCAATTCCTTACGCCGGAATTCCTCGAGCGAATCTGCATTCTGCCCCAGCTGCGCACTGATGACGCTCTGCCAGTTGTACAAGTCATTTTGTTTGCGGACTTCGGCGGCGTACCCCTCGACGAAATTCGGCCTCTGCGCGCCTGGTTCGATATCGATGCTCATCAAGTCATGGAGCCGCTTCCGGCAACCGATATTCATCGCTACATCGACAAGCGCTTGCGACAGGTCGGCTGGACCAGTGAACCACTATTTTCCGAGAGCGGTGCCCAGGCTCTGCACCGGCTCAGTCTGGGCAATCCGCGTCGACTCAGCGCGGCTTGTATGGGCATTCTCGAACACGCTGCAGATCGCGGTCTAACCCTGATCGACGCCGCGTTCGTGCTCGAGTTCGTGGGAACGACCGAGGAGAGTGAAGCTGCCGAACCTCTCTCGACGTCGTCGGCCGGGGCGGTACTGCGCGATGGCCTGGGTGATGGATCGAGCGATGGATTGGCGGGCGGATTGATCCCCGAAACCCGTCCGAAGCTCCGGAAAGCCGAGCGGAGATCGGTGCAGAGAGCCGTGGGTGAGACACACCCCCTGAAGGCGGAGAACATCGCCGCAGTCCCGAGCCTCGAACTTGCGGAGTCCACGCATGGGGCAAGTGGAGCGAATCAGATATTTGCTCCGATGGAATCGATGCGCTGCGTGGCGAATCGGGCGCCCGTCCCAATGACAGAGTATGTCCCGTTCCGTCTCCATTCTCATCGCAAGGGAACAAGCCCCAAGCTTCTGGCCTTCTGCGTATTGCTGGCCACCTTTGCGCTCTACACGCTTTGAGCTTGAATTCGCGAGCTACTGACGACGTGGAAGACAGGGTCCCCGCGCTTCCCGCACCCTGGTCACTTGGCATCTTCAACGAGACGAATTGTGCTGACGGGAGTCTCTGATCCGGAGACGCGGAGGTCCGGGGCTCCGAGTCGCGCCGCGTCGGCACTGAGATCGTCCGGTTGTTCCTGGGAATCGCGCTCGGCCTGAACCCGCAGCAGATAGTGTCGAACTTCTCGACTGCACCTGTCGCGGTCCCAACCCAGAATCTTCCCCATGACCTCGGCCACCCGTTCGGCCGCCTGTGTCCCCCGATCAAAGGTTTCGATCGAGATGCGCGTGCGCCGGGTGAGAACATCGTCGAGGTGCAGGGCTCCTTCGTGGGAAGCAGCATAGGCGGCTTCGACGCAGAGATAGGTCTTGGTCCCGGGAATCGAGTCCGCAAGCTCCGGCGTTTCGGAAATCATGGCGAGCAGGTCGAAGATGCGGGTGCCGTAGCGGCTCAGCAAGTGTTCGATTTGCTGCAAGTGCAGGCCGCTTTCGCGCGCGATGGTTTCTCGGCGATTCCAGACCGCCGGATATCCCTCGTCGCTCCCCACCAGCGGAATCGACGCGGTACAACTCGCCGGAATCTTTCTCTCGAAACTGAACGCCGCGAGATCGACCGCATCTTCGGCCATCACGCGGTAAGTCGTATACTTGCCCCCAGCGACGGTGATCAGCCCCGATACCGACTGCGAGACCGCGTGGGTCCGGCTCAGCTGGCTCGTGGCATCGCTCTCTCCGTGGAGCAAGGGACGCAGGCCGGCATACACACCCTCGATGTCTTCGTGGCGCAGGGGGACGGCGAGCACCTCGTTCAGGGTGTCGAGCAGGTAGTCGATGTCACTACGACTCGCGGCCGGGTGAGCGAGGTCGAGGTTCCAGTCGCTGTCTGTCGTTCCAATGATCCAGTGGTGCTTCCACGGAATGACGAACAGCACACTCGACTTGGTGCGCAACACCAGGCCACAGTCGCCGTGGATTCGATCCCGGGGAACCACGATGTGAATGCCTTTCGATGCGCGAACCTTGATGCGACCCCTGCCCGTCATGGACTGGACCTCGTCCGTCCAGACGCCCGTGGCATTGATGAACTGTCGGGCGCGCAGTTCGATGCTTCGGCCACTCTCGAGACATTTGACCACAGCACTGGTGACTCGACTGCCGGTTTCGAGCAGATCGGTCACGCTTGCACTGCTCGCGACCGCGGCCCCGTGCCCTGCCGCGGTTCTCACCAGGGCGAGGGTGTGTCGAGCGTCGTCGACCTGGGCATCCGAGAATTCGATCGCGCCGACCAGCGCGCTGCGTTTGAGTCCGGGAAAGCGTGCGAGGGCGCCGCGCCGGGTCCAGTGTCGATGGCGTTGGAGGCTGCGGCTACCGGGCAAGGAATCGTAGAGCAGGACCCCTGCACCTATATAAGCTCGATCGATGAAACGTCTTTTGAATGGCATCAGAAAGCGAACGGGGTGTACGAGGTGAGGACAGATCGTATTGATCAACAGGCTCTGTTCGCGCAGTGCTTCGCGCACCAGACCAAATTCCAATTGTTCGAGGTAGCGGATTCCGCCGTGAATGAGTTTGCTCGATCGACTCGACGTCCCCGCCGCCCAGTCTCGTTGCTCGACCAGGGCCACCGTGAGTCCGCGGCTGGCGGCGTCGAGTGCGGTACCCGCTCCGGTCACGCCCCCGCCGATGATCGCGATGTCGAAGGTCTCGCGTTCCATTCGGTCGAGGGCACGGGCCCGGGCAATGGGCCCGAGTTGGGAGTTGATCATGGATGGTTCCACGGCGAATCTTCCCTGGAGCAACCCATCGGCCCCGTTCGGGTCAGGGAATCGGGACGGCTCTAGTTGTCGTCGGCGGCCGGAACTGCGGCCAGCGCCGAGTCGGTAGAGCGTAATGCGAATTGAGTGCGCTCGCTGTACTCGACACGGGTTCCGTCTTCGAACACGAGGGTCTGAGTGCGCTGTTCCTTGGCGAGAACCAGCCCCACACCCGGCGCGTACCACTCGGTGAGGGTGAAGTCACCGGAGGGAACTTCCATGCGGCTGCCATAGGCTTCGACAATGCCCGAAATCTGACCGGTCAAACGAATCACAAGGCAATGCTCGAAAAGACCAAGAGGAGTTTGCACGTCTTGCGCGCCGAGCACCTCTCCCTCGAGATCGGTGTGGAGACCGCCCTGGCTGCGGACGCCGACCTTCCAGCGCTGGCCGGGCTGGGCCCCCGATTCGAGTAGCGAGAGTGGCACGTCGTATTGCACGAGTGACACAATCCCCGAGGCAGGATCGGTGGTCTGCTCGGCGACCAGTTGGTAGCTCGTCCCCGTATAGCGGAGGAAGCCCACCCGTTCTTCAGTCGATGGGGCTGCACCCGCAGCCTGTCGCCCCTCGAGATTGGACTGCACGCGCACCACGTTCTTGCCGAACTCGGGTGCCAGTGCGGTGATTTCGTCAATACGGGTGCCGCGCAGCGTTTCGACGACCGGCTCACCGTCGCCATTGTCGCGAGTTCGTTCGCGGACGTAGACGTAGGTCCAGCGCTTCCCGACCTCCGTCGGCACCCAGACCGTGGGCTTTGCTTCGGGTTTGGCTGCTTCGCTTTCGGTCATGGACCCCGGTACTTCGGGGGTTGTATCCGGCACGCGATCCGCTTCTACGACCTCGACTTTGGCCTCGACCTCTGCTGCGACTTCGACCTCCGCCTCGACCACTGCTTCGGAATCTTCAGCGGAAGCCGGACTCGCGAGGGTCACATCGGCTGTGCCGGCGCCATCGCTTTCGGCTGCGGCAGAACCGGCCGGACCCGCCAAAACCAGAGTTCCCAGAACGAGAATGATGCGTAGAGACAAGGAAGAACCTCGTGTTGGGGTCGCAATGGACCCTTCGGCTAGTGCATCGGCCAATTTGCGAGGCGACTGAAGGCTCGAGCACGCAAGGGAAGGGTTGCAGTGTATTTGCAGTTCGACGCTCTTGCGTGTAGCCGAAATGGCACCGGGGTGCCCCCGGAAGGCCGCTCGTCAGATCGAGAGCGCCACGCTATTGAATTCCACTATTTGCCGAATCGCGTCCAGGGCCGAGCGCCCCAGATTCTCGAACCGCACTCCCATGCCCAGGGGCAGGGTCGGCTGGGAGAGATTGCCAGGGACATTCGTGTACAGCACGTGTGCGTCAAGCGAGAGTTCGCCATCGGGAGATAGCAGCGTTACTTCGAGATCGACCCCCGCCATCGAGGGGCGGGCAGTTTCCAGGAACGCTCCGCCTGCGGACAGGGAATAGACCGATACCTGCTTGCGTCGACCCCCGGCTTTCACGGTAGCGCTCACATCGATCGGAGCGCGGGCTTCGCTGCGCAGAAACTCTTCGTGGTTTCGAGACATCGAAGCATTGAGCTGAAAGCGCAGCGCGTGGTCTTCCACCGGAGCCCAGAGGGCGACGCTTATGCCCGCGTCCCGCAGCTTGGTGCACTCTTCGTCGTCGGGTTCTTCTCCGGTGGCGATGTAGCGCATGTCCAAAGAGTTCGAGCGGCAGCGGATCGACTCGAGGGCTTCGATCAAGTTGAACGCGAGCCCTTGGGGTTCGAACAGCCCCACGCCGTACTCGAGGTTGCGCTCGATCGCGATCTCGATCGCCTCATTCGGGGTCTTGACGCGGATACTCTCGTATCCGAGCGCCCGAATTCGATCGGTAAGTGCCCCCATATGGGCGCTGTGGGCACCGAGAACCAGGATCGACCTTTCACGCCGCATGCGCTCGCCTCCGCAGTATTCTCATTTTCGGTACACCGGTAGCCGGCCTTGAGGTCGGGCCCGGGAGCTTTTCACGGACCGAACGGGTGATAGCCTCCCCCGGTGGACAATTTTGCATCGGCAACCGGCACGGCGTTTCGCGTGACGAATCTCACCCTCGACCTGGATGAATCTGAGGAACGATTGCGCGAGCGTGCCTGCGAGGCAGCGGGAATCGAGCCCGAGCAACTGCGTTCATTTCGCATTGCGCGCAAATCCCTCGACGCGCGGAGAACTGCGGGGGGAGGTCGGCGATTTCGCTTCGTGATTCACGCAGACCTCGTGCTCGACCCCGCTCCCGCTGGTGAAATTTTTGAACGGGCATTGCGCTCGGGTCGCATCAAGCCCCTGCCGCCGCCACAAGAACTGGTCCTCCCCCGCAGTGTTCAAGCAGTGAGCCCGGGACGCGTATCGGTCGTGGGTTCGGGGCCCGCGGGTTTGTTTGCCGCCCTGGTACTGGCCGAGAGCGGTTGTCGCGTCGATCTGGTCGAGCGGGGCGGGCCGCTACTCAATCGAGGTCGAGCGCTCGCGGCCTTTCTCAATCGGCGAATTCCAGACCCGGAGAACAACCTTCTGTTCGGGGAGGGGGGCGCGGGAACCTACTCCGATGGCAAGCTCTACACTCGGGTGGATCATCCGCTCTCGCTTCCCATTCTCGAAACCCTGGTCCGCTGTGGTGCACCCCCGGAGATTGTCTACGACTCCCGGGCGCACATCGGAACTGATCGGCTGCACACGGTCTTGCCGGCTCTGCGCGAACGATTGATCGACGCCGGAGTGGAGTTTCATTGGCACACCCGGTTCGAAGGATTCGGCTTTCGCAGCGAGGAACGAGAAGGGAACGGCAGACGCCGGGTCTGCAGCCTGAAGACCAGCAGCGGTGAGATTCCGTGTGAAGCGGTCGTGCTGGCGGTGGGACACAGTGCTCGAGACACCTGGAGTCGGCTGCTCGAGCAGAACATCGAGATCGAGGCGCGGGCCACACAACTGGGGGTTCGCATCGAACACCCCCAGTCGTTGATCGATTCGGGGCGCTACGGGGAGGGACCCGAGGCCGCGGCGCTCGGCGCGTCCTACTACGGGCTCGTGTGCCGTGGAAACGCTGCGACTGCCGGGGGTTATTCCTTCTGCATGTGTCCCGGCGGGCAGATTGTCGCGAGTGTCAATACTCCGGGACTGCTCTGTACCAATGGTATGAGCAATTCGCGCCATTCCTCGCCCTGGGCAAATGCGGCGATCGTCACGGCTGTGGGCCCCGCGGAATTTGGCGACGGGGTCTTCGCCGGCGTCGATTATCAGCGCGAACTCGAAGCAAAGTTTTTTGATCACGGCGGCGGCGACTACCGCGCACCGGCTCAGCGGGCAAGCGATTTTCTGGCGGGTCGAGAGACCAGATCGCTCGGGCCGACGAGTTACAAGTTTGGCGTGGTACCCGGCCGCATCGACCAATTGCTCCCAGCAGCGCTGCGCGACTCCCTGCGCCGGGCGCTCAACGCGTTCGATCGCCAGATTCCCGGTTTTGCCGGCGACGAGGGAATCATGGTCGGTGTGGAAACCCGCTGCTCTGCCCCTCTGCGGATTCCGCGCGATCCGGACACCTTTCGCGCCCGGGGCGTCGCGAACCTCTATCCTGTTGGAGAGGGTGCGGGCTACGCGGGCGGAATTCTCAGTGCGGCGATCGACGGCGCACGAGCCGCCCAGGCGCTGCTGCAAACCCCCGCCTGAAATCGGACTGCGCGATCTGTACGAAAGGCAGGTAGTGAACATGCAGAGAGACATCTTCAGCGACGAACACGAAATGCTTCGGGAGCAGTTCCGCCGTTTTGTCGCAAACGAGATCGAACCGAAGATCAAAGGCTGGAACCGCGCGGGGATCAGCGACCGCGAGAGTTGGAAACGTTGCGGTGCTGAGGGTTACCTCGGCGCCAATGCTCCGGAAGAGTTCGGAGGTTCGGGCGGCGACTTCTTGTTCAACGCGATCATCATGGAAGAGATGGCCTACGCCCGGGCGCACGGCTTGATGCTGATGCTCCACACCGATATCTGCATGCCGTATCTCACGACCTTTGGCAGCCAGGAGCAGAAGGAGAAATTTCTCACCGGGGCAATCGCGGGCGACATCATTCTCGCCATTGCGATGACCGAGCCGGGGGCCGGATCCGACCTCGCCAACATCCAGACCCGGGCCATCCTCGATGGCGATCACTACGTGGTCAACGGTGCCAAGACCTTCATCTCCAATGGCCAACTCGCAGATCTGGTGATTGTCGTGGTCAAGACCGAGCCGGACGCGGATCCACCGCACCGGGGAATCAGCCTGCTGCTGGTCGAGTCATCGACGCCTGGCTTCGAGCGCGGACGCAACCTGGAGAAGCTCGGCCTGAAGGGGCAGGACACCAGCGAACTCTTCTTCAAAGACTGCCGAGTACCAGTAGAAAACCTGCTCGGACAGCCGGGACAAGGCTTCAAGATGTTGATGGAGAAGCTGCAACAAGAGCGGCTCTGCATTGCGGTCGGCGCCGTCGCTTCGTGCCGGCGCAGTTTTGACGACACCCTGGCGTATGTGAAGGAGCGTCGGGCCTTTGGACAACCCATTGGATCGTTCCAGAACACCCAGTTCAAGATGGCCGAGATGGCGGCCGAGATCGAAATGGGCCAGGCCTTTGTCGACAAGCTGCTGGTCGCCCACGTGCGCGGAGATGATCTCGTGTCGGAAGTCAGCATGGCCAAGTACTGGCTGACGGATCTGCAGAAGAAGGTATCGAGTGAGTGCCTGCAGTTTTTCGGAGGCTATGGATTCATGGAGGAGTATCCGATCGCCGGCGACTATCGCGATGCTGCCGTGCAGTCGATCTACGCGGGCAGCAACGAGATCATGAAGGTGATCATTGCCAAGCGCTTGGGCCTGGGTTGAGCGGCACGCTTCAGCGGTGTGCAAAAGGGCATCAAATACGTGCAATCTGCCCCTGGGTTGTTCCAAAAATGAAGAAAATGACAAAAAACAGGTAAATTTCGAGGGCAATTCCCTTCGATTTTTCGAGTATCCGTCGATACACTTATTGCTCAATCGTGCCGGTCGGAGAACACTCTGATTGGCCATCCTCAAGGCCTGAACAACACCTCACATCGAATCTCTTTGGAGTCCCCCCCCTCCATGCTCACAGAAGATCAGCTGAACTCGATTGCTCGCTGGGCGCGCTCCGGTGCCGAAGCGGGTCAAGAATCTCTGCGCGAAATTCACACGGCCGATTCGGGTCTCGAAGTTCGCAGCATCCATTGCACGACGTTGGCCGAGTTGCCGGACCGGGTTGCGTGCTTCGACGGCGAATGTGTCGCGGGGGTGATGGGTCGCTTCGATGGCGGCTTTTGTGGTACGGCGCTGCTCGCAATGGATCCCGAGGATGCGCTCACCTGGGTGCGTTCGAATCCGGGACATGAAGATTTGCTCGCGTCCTTCGTGCGCTTGAGCAAGGTCGTGCAGTCCAACCTGGTACGTGAAATTGGGGCTGGACTGGGTCAAGAAGTGAAGCCCGGGTCCGCAGAACTCTGTGAGAACTCGGTCCCGTTGATTCTCTTCGGCACCCACGCTCCCTCGGATACCGCAGTCGTCACCGTCAGCATTCTGGTTGCAGCGGGGGACGACGTTCTTCCAATGCAGATCTACCTGATGATCGAATCGAAGCTTCTCTGCACCGCTCTCGCAGCCTGAAACAGGCGGGCTGCGGGGGGCTCTCCAGCGAGCTTGTCAGTTCACCGGATGCCGCGTAAACAGCATGAAGGTGACGTTGTCCAAGCAGTCGCTGCCTTCGACTTCCTCTGCATTATCCACGTCCATGAACTGCTCGTAATCCGGGTGGAAGTAGACGACGTTGATGTCGAGCATCCTGGCCATCGCCACCAGCGTGGGCTGGGACCACACCGTCCAGTCGTGATACTCGAAAAGCGTGCGCCTGCGGCGAGCGTTCGAGGCCTCGAGACGAAATGACATCAAGTTGGTGAACGGGTTGGGTGCACCTCTGTGTTCGTCGATCAGATCGACCTCGAAGCCCGCGTCTTCCATTTCGGGCCGGGTCATTTCGTCGACCTCATCCATGTCTGAGGGCAGGGCCACCTGTGGTGTTTCGAGCATGAAGTAGTCGACGTAGCGAGTGGCGATGTCGAGTATCCGGTACAGCTGCTTGGCGCTGAACAGGTGATGGCTCTGCTTGCCGATGTAGCTCAGCGAACGGTTTGCCGTGAAGCTCTTGGCGTGCTGCCAGATCTCCTCGTTGAGGACGTCCGCGATCACGTATTGCCGTTCGGTCCCCTCGAGCCAGGGCATTGCTTCGACGTGCTGTTTTGCCTCTTCGTCGAGATCGATCATGAGGTAGCGAAAGTCCGGGTAGCGAAAGTGGCCCTGGTAACAGAATTCGGCCGTGCCCGACATCGGTTCGATGATCGTATCGACCCCCCGACAGAGATTCGAGGTGATAAAGTCTTCGACACCGTAGTCGTGGGTGCCCAGAACTGCCGAATAGACCCGATAGGGGTCGAGTGCATCGATGCCGCCCTTGAGGTAGGGCGTGATGTAGTCGTAGTTCTCGACGAAGGGCGAGTCGTAGCACTTCTTCCAGCTGAGTTCGGAGAAGTCGTGAAAGCCGTGTTGGGCCACCGTGGTCCAGTACTTTCTCCGATCCTTGCGCTTGCTGATTTCTACGTTGTTGGCCCGGAAACCCCGCAGCACGCAGCGATGCAGACGGCTCAGAATTTCTTCGAGTTCGTCGCTGCGGAGCCGGTCCAGGCGACAATCGGCTTGCAGGTGGATCCAGTCCGGTTTGGCGTCCTTGCCGGATTCGATCGCCGCGAGTCGTGCGCGCAGGCTGTTCATCGTGCGCGCGACCCGGGTCACGACGTTGTCTTCCCTTGCTTTCCCCGATTCATCGACTGCACCCAAAATGGCGCCTGCGCTGTTCTCGGCTCCCATGTACACCTTCCCCCCTACGATCGCAGCATATCTCCGGATACTGCAGACATAGCGGAGCCCCGGGCTGCAGCAGCTAGAATCTATCGCAATCTCGCCCACTTATGCCCGCGCCATTGCGTGATTCGTGATTCTTTCAATCACAATTGCAACTCAAAAGCCGTTCTGACGCCGCTTGGGCTTCGATCGCGATCCGCTGAAATGCCCAATAGAGATTGAAGGGTTGCACCCATTTTGCCGATAGGGAATTGCGAGGATTGCCTCGCGCAAACCCTGTAGTGCGAGCCCGATTTCATGCTGACGGGCTCCGCAGTTCGATCGGTTTACCGGCCCAGCACCGTTGGTGGTAGGGGGAGAGAGCTTTGGAGAATCAGCGGCTACCGTCCGGCGGCGAATTTTGGTCCCGCTTCATCACGATCGTGAGCGCTTGTGGAATCATCTCAGCGCTATTCGTGGCAATCTACCTGGTCTTGCTGTTGCGCATGCCGGCAGAGCAAATGAAGAGTCTCGGGTTGATCGTGGCGATGGTTTTTGTGCCCTCGGTGCCGATTGCCGCGTGGATTTATCGGCGAACCGTCGCACCCATCATGTTCTGGCTGGACAAAGAAAGCAGGGACGTCGCGACCCTCGATGTACAACGCGACGCTTTCCAGACGGTCGTCAATCTGCCGGGTCGGATCTTGTCCCTCGGATTCTTTTCTCTCGTCACTCCCGCGGTTCTTTCGGTGCTCAGTATTCTCGCGTTCGTCGACGATTTCGAGCTCTATTACGCGCTGCTGATGCTCGCGGCGATCCTGTCCTGCGCGGGCCTCTCGTCGATCATCGAAGGTTTCGTGCTCAAGCGCTGGCTTGGACCGCTGCGGGCCGCGTTGACGCTTGCGGTTGAAGATCCCCGCGAACGCTCGGAGTTAACCCGTCCAGTATCGCTGGTGACCAAGCTTCAGGTGCTGATCTCGGCATGCACCCTGGTTCCCGTCATTCTGGTCGCCCTGGTGAGCCACACCCGTTCGACAATTCCCCTGGAAGAATTTGTTCATTCACTGCAGCGACAAGTCCTGGCGAGCGCCATCATTGTGCATCGCGAATTCGGCGACGAGGGACTTGGCGGGTTGGATGAGCATGAGGTTGCCCGCGCCATCAGCGCTTCGATCCTGCTCATCGATCGTGAGACGGGTTCGACGCTGTTCGGAAATTCGAATCGGCTGACCGATAAACAGCGCAGACTCATTCGTGAATCGGATCAGTCGAGGGGCGCCGGAAACCAGCTCCGGGCAGAGAATCTGTTTGTCTGGCAAGAGAGTTTCGAGCCACGGCACGTCATCGTGGTCGCGAGTCCGCGCGCGCAACTGGTGGGAGATGAGCATGATCTCGGGGCGGTGTTCGCGGTTCTGCTGATGGCGTGTCTGGGCCTGGCTGTCGGGGTCGGCTGGCTCGTTGCACAGGATCTAGGGGGTGCCACCCAGCAACTCAGGCGCGCGGCCGATCGCATGGCTTCGGGTGATCTGCGGCGCATGGACGTTCTCGAGTCCGAGGATGAACTCGGAACACTCGCCCGGGCCTTCGACACCATGGCGAACTCGCTGCGGATGTCAGTCGGCGAGGTCGCGGAGACGGCGGATGGTGTCGACGAGGCGACCGGCACAATCTCGGAGATCTCGGAGGAACTCCGAGAAGTTGCGACGGGACAGGGACGAGATGTCAAACTCGTAGTTGCAGCCATGGAGGCCATCGAATCCCGTGTGTCTGGAATTGCGACCGCGTCCGACGGGCTGCGTCTTCTGGTGGAAGCGTCCACGCATTCGATTCTCGAATTGGGCGCGTCGGGAGATGAACTCAACGCGACCGCGGGTTCTCTGTCGGCTCGCATCGAGGATGTCTCCACAAGCGCAGAGCAGATTGTTGGCAGCGTGCGCAAAGTGAGACTGGAAACCGCCACCTTGGAACAGGCGGCTGACGACACATCATCGAGCATGGAGCAGATGGCCAGCGCCATGCGACACGTAGATACGACCGCCGCCACAACTGCCGATCTCTCGGAGCAGGTGGTGGCGGCTAGCGAAATGGGCCTCGAGAAGGTGCGGGACACGATCGCGGGCATCGAGTCGATTCGCACTGCCACCGAAACTGCCCAGGGTGTGATCCTCAGCCTCGGCTCCAGGGCGCAGGAAATTGGCGGGATTCTCGACGTGATCGACAGTGTGGCGGACGAGACAAATTTGCTGGCCTTGAATGCGGCCATCATCGCGTCTCAGGCGGGGGAGCACGGCCGCGCATTCTCCGTTGTTGCCGACCAGATCAAGGAAGTCGCAGACCGCGTGCTCACCAGCACCAAGGAGATCAGCGGGTTGATCAACTCGGTGCAGGAGGAGAGCAAGAGTGCGATCAACGCCATGGAAGACGGCAGCCGCAGTGTGGCCGAAGGCGTAGCGCGCTCGAATGAAGCAGGAGAATCCCTCGAAGAGATCACCCGCCTCAGTCGGGATAGCGGTCTGCGAATCCGTGAAATTGTCGAGTCGGTCAGAGAGCAGACCAAGGCGGCCGGGCATGTGGTCGGTTTGATGGAACGGGTGCGCAGCGGTGTTCAGGCGATCGGTC
The DNA here is from genome assembly GCA_022563535.1 of Myxococcales bacterium. Taxonomy (NCBI): domain Bacteria; kingdom Pseudomonadati; phylum Myxococcota; class Myxococcia; order Myxococcales; species Myxococcales bacterium. Next base: position 27,084 of record JADFNE010000015.1, on the reverse strand, counting down.
ATGCCGCGAGTGAACAGGAACAGGGCCATGAACTGGTCTTCGAGGCAACCCAGTCGATGCGCGAAGTCTCCCAGCAACTGCATCTCACGACGACCGAACAGGCCAGCGATCTGGCTCGGATTCGGGTGAGCGTAAGCGGGGTGCAGGACCAGATGGAATCGATCAACGAGTCGCTCAAGGAGCAGTCGAAATCGTGCAATCAGGTCGTGGGATTCCTGGAGGAAGTGTCGAGCCGCAGCGTTGCGAATGAACGCGCTGCCGGTTTGCTGAGCAAAGCGACCGAAAAACTCACCGAACAGGCGCTCCGATTGCGCGACGGAATGGGTCGATTCCAACGATAACACCCCGGAGCTAGCTTGGAGAATGGTCCAGGGATTCTCTAGATCCCACGAAGGGCTATGCTTGGCTTTCGTCGAATCCGGGATCGATGTCTGAATCCGTTGGGAGCCTGAGCCAGGATGTGCGGAATTGCGGGATATGCGGGTCTACACCGGCCAGAGCTACTCGGCCCGATGACCGACGCGATGATTCACCGAGGACCAGACGATTCTGGCACATGGTGCGATGCCGAGGGTGAGATAGGTCTGGGGCACCGGCGTCTATCGATCATCGATCTGACAGCTGCGGGGCGGCAGCCCATGTCCAACGCCCAGGGTACGATCTGGATTACTTACAACGGCGAACTCTACAACTACCCCGAACATCGCGAGCGGTTGCTGTCGAAGGGGTATGAGTTTCGCAACCAGACCGATACAGAAGTCGTCATCGCTCTGTACGAAACCATGGGGCTCGATTTTCTCAATGAGCTCAACGGCATCTTCGCCTTTGCGTTATGGGACAGCACGAAGCGACGTCTGCTTCTGGTTCGGGACCACGCGGGGGTCAAACCTCTCTACTACAGGCAGGATGGTCGCAAGCTTTACTTCGCCTCCGAGATCAAAGCACTGCTCAAGGTGCCGGGTGCTCCCCGTGAACTCCATACCCCGAGTATTCCCGACTATCTGACTTTCTTATGGGTGCCGGGCGAAAACACGCTGCTCGCTGGAGTCAAGAAGCTCGAGCCGGGCCATTACGCGATCTGGCAGGACGGACGCTTCGAAACGCGACGCTGGTTCGAGATCGAGTATGAACCGGACGAAAGTCTGAGTGAATCGGAGTGGACCGAGGCGGTACACGAAACCTTCATGCGGACGACCAAGCGCCAAATGGTGTCAGACGTCCCTCTCGGCGCGTTTCTTTCGGATGGGCTCGATTCGTCGAGCATTGTGGCGTGCATGCGCAATGTATTTCCCGATCGAGAGATCAACGCCTACACGGTTCGCTTCGAACGGGGCGCCATGGCCAAGGAGCAGGGTGTAGACGACTACCCCTATGCGCGTCGGGTCGCCAAGGAGCTGGGTGTGCGGCTCAAGAGCGTCATGTTGCGTCCGGATGTCATCACCTTGTTACCCAAGTTGGTGTACCACCTGGACGAACCGGATGCAGATCCGGCGGTGTTTCCTTCCTACCTGATCGCGAAGCTCGCTCGTGAGGACGGTACGACCGTGTTGCTGTCCGGTACCGGCGGAGACGAAGTTTTCTTTGGCTATCGGAGCCACCAGGCCTACCGACTCTATGAACGCTTTGCCTGGATGTCACGGTTCCCCATGTCTTCGATGATCTCGGCCGGTGTTCGGTTGAGCGGCGCTTTGTTGGGCGCGCAGAACCGCTATGCCCGGCGCATTGCGAAGTTTCGCCGAGGTCTGATGCGGCGGGGGCTCGAGCGCCACCTCGAAGTTTCGGACTGGTCGAGCCATGCGGTTCGCGAGGGGCTCTTCGATGATGCGATCTACTATTCCATGCATTCCTGGGACAGCTCGGACTGCATGCGTCGGTACTACGACGATTTTCGTGGCTCGGGCGAATTGAATTTGCATTCGCACCTCTTGATTCAAACCTTCCTCGCGGCACACAACTTTCTTTACACCGACAAGTCGAGCATGGCAGTAGGGCTCGAGACGCGGGTTCCATTCATGGATGTCGAGTTGATGCGATTGAGCGCGCGAATCCCCGAGCGCTACAAGCTGAAGGGCAACGTGACCAAGAGCGTGCTCAAGAACGCCATGGGGCGATACTTGCCTCGGGAGTTGATTCACCGCAAGAAGGCTGGCTTTGGCGCGCCACTCCGCACCTGGATTCAGGACGATCTGAACGAAGTCATTCAGTTTTACCTGGGCCCCGCACAGGTCAAGAGCCGTGGCATCTTCAAGTCGGACCAGGTGCAGCGCATTCTCAAAGAGAACGCGACCGGATCCAGGGACCATGCGTATCTCATCTACGCGTTGATCAATCTCGAGCTCTGGATGCAGTCGTTCTTGGATGAGCCGGGCGTCGAAATTACGCTCTGAGCGGTTCCAAAGCCGTGATTACGCGGATTCTTCGGAGTCGTAGGTCAGGTATGGGGCGAGCCACTTTTCGACTTCTTTCAAGTTCGTCTTCTGTCGGCTCGCGTAATTTCTGACCTGGTCGCGATCCAGTCTGCCAACCGTAAAGTACTTCGCGGCCGGATTACCGAAATAGAGTCCACTTACGCTGGCTGCTGGGCTGACCGCGCAGCTCTCGGTCAACTCCATGCCGACTTCTTCGGCTGAAAGAAGTTCGAAGAGACTGTTCTTCAAGCTGTGATCCGGGCACGCGGGATAGCCGAACGCCGGGCGAATCCCCCGATATCGCTCCTCGATCAGGTCGTCCATGCTTTCCCCCGCCGCCGGGGCGATCCCCCATTCTTTTCGCGCACGGGCGTGGAGGTACTCGGCGAAGGCTTCGGCGAGCCGGTCCGCCAGGGACTGCACCATGATGGCGTTGTAGTCGTCGTGCTCGCTCTTGAAGTCGTCTGTGAGCTTGGTGGCACCCAGACCCGTGGTGACGGCAAACGCGCCGATGTAGTCTTCGACTCCCGATTCTTTGGGTGCGATGTAGTCCGCGAGTGATCGATTGAACATGCCCTTGGCAAGTTCTTCTTGCTGGCGAAGCATCGGGAAGCGAAGCAATTCGTCACTGCGACTGTCGTCTCGGTAGAGGACGATGTCGTCACCATCACTGTTTGCGGGCCAGAAGCCGTAGACCGCCTGGGCGGTGAGTTGCTTTTGTTCGACGATTTGCGCGAGCAGCGATTGTCCGTTGGCGAACAGATCTCGAGCCGCCTCGCCCATCTCCGGGTGCTCGAGGATCTTCGGGTATCGCCCCTTGAGCTCCCACGCACTGAAGAAGAACGTCCAGTCGATATAGGGGACGATTTCTTCGAGATCGAAGTCCATAAGCACCCTGCGGCCGAGGAATTCCGGTCGCGCAACCTCGCCGTCGCCAAACTCCACCGTGGGGCGGTTCTCGCGCGCAGCGCGATACGAGCGGAGTGGTTTTTCCTGCCGCGCCTCATGGAGATCGCGCAGCTTCTGCTGCACCTCGCGATTGGCGCGGTCGCACTCAACCCGTTTCTTCGGATCGAGCAGGCTCGCGACTATTCCTACGGCTTTCGATGCGTCGCGCACGTGTATCGTCGGCTGATCAAAGGTCGGAGCGATCTTGACCGCCGTATGCACACGACTCGTAGTGGCGCCGCCGATCAACAGCGGGATTTCAAAATTGCGCCGGGACATTTCCTTTGCGACCGAAACCATTTCATCCAGCGAGGGTGTGATCAAGCCCGACAGTCCGATCATGTCCGCTTCGACATCGATCGCGGTCTGGAGAATTTTGTCCGCGGGCACCATCACCCCGAGATCCACGATCTCGTAGTTGTTGCAACCGAGCACGACACCGACAATGTTCTTGCCAATATCGTGCACGTCGCCCTTGACTGTGGCCATGACGATCTTGCCCTGACTGCTGGTGCCGACCTTCTCTGCCTCCATGAAGGGTTCGAGGTGCGCGACGGCACGCTTCATCGCCCGGGCACTCTTTACCACCTGGGGCAGGAACATCTTTCCCGCACCGAAGAGTTCGCCCACGATACTCATGCCGTCCATCAAGGGGCCCTCGATCACGTGAAGCGGGCGCTCTGCGGCAACTCGCGCCTCTTCGGTATCCTCTTCGATGAAATCGACGATGCCGTGCACGAGAGCGTGAGAGAGCCGCTCCCCAACGCTGGCTTCGCGCCAGCTGTGATCGACGACACGCTTCTTGCCGCCTCTCTTTACCGATTCTGCGAATTCGAGAAGATCATCGGTGGCCGTCTCGCAGCGGTTGAGAATCACGTTCTCGACTTTCTCGAGCAGGTCCTTCGGGATGTCTTCGTAGACCTCGAGTTGCCCCGCGTTGACGATGCCCATGTCCATCCCCGCCGCGATCGCGTGGTAGAGAAAGACCGAGTGCATGGCTTCCCGCACCCCGTTGTTGCCGCGGAATGAGAAGGATAGATTTGAAACGCCGCCGCTTACATGCACGCCCGGGCAGGCTTCGCGTATCTGCTTCGCAGCTTCGATGAAGTTGAGTGCGTAGCGATTGTGTTCTTCGATGCCGGTCGCCACCGGGAGAATGTTGGGATCGAAGATGATGTCTTCTGCCGGGAAGTTGGCCGTCTCGGTCAAGAGCTTGTAGGCCCGGGTGCAGATATCGACCTTTCGCTCGGTCGTATCCGCTTGCCCGACCTCGTCGAAGGCCATCACGACCACGCCGAACCCGTAGCGTCGGATCGTGCGTGCGTGCTCGAGGAAGACCTCTTCGCCTTCCTTGAGCGAGATGGAGTTGACGATGCCCTTGCCCTGGACGCACTTCATGCCCGCGAGCAAGACCGACCACTTCGAGCTGTCGATCACCACCGGAATGCGCGTGATTTCTGGCTCGGTGGCGATCAAATTCAAGAACTCGGTGATGCACGCTTCTGAATCGAGAAGTGCTTCGTCCATGTTGACGTCGAGCAGGTTCGCGCCTCCGCGCACCTGCTCCATCGCGACATCGACGGCACTGATCATGTCGCCCGATTTGATGAGATTGCGGAATTTCGCCGATCCAGAGACGTTGGTGCGCTCTCCGATCATCTGGAAGTTTGCGTCGGAACGAATCGACAGGGGTTCGAGACCGCTGTAATGGCTCACCAGCTCGCCGGAAAAATCGGGAACCTCTCGGGGCGCGACGCCTTCGACGGCGTTTGCAATTTCGCGGATATGGTCGGGGGTGGTCCCGCAGCACCCCCCAACGATATTGACCAGCCCCGAAGTCGCAAACTCTCCCAATAATTCGCCGGTCAGCTCCGGTGCTTCGTCGTACTCGCCGAACGCGTTGGGAAGTCCGGCGTTCGGATACGAGGATACCCGGGTATTTGCGATTTGGGCGAGCTCAGCGACGTGTGGCCGCATGTCAGTGGCGCCGAGGGAGCAGTTGACGCCGATCGAGAGAGGTTCAGCGTGAGCCACCGAGCGCCAGAACGCCTCGACGGTCTGACCCGAAAGCGTGCGACCACTTGCGTCGGTGATCGCCACCGAGATCATGATGGGAAGGCGAACGTCGACCTCTTCGAAAACATTCTGCACTGCGACCAGTGCCGCTTTGGCGTTCAAGGTGTCGAAGATGGTCTCGATCAGGATGATGTCGACGCCGCCTTCGATCAATGCGCGAGTCTGGGTCACGTAAGTCTCTTCGAGCTCGTCGAAACTGAGGTTGCGGAACGCCGCGTCTTCGACTTTCGGAGAGAGCGAAAGGGTGTTGCTGGTGGGCCCTATCGCTCCGGCAACAAAGCGCGGCTTGTCGGGCGTTCTGGCAGTCCATTCGTCCGCAACGCGGCGCGCGATCTGGGCTGCGGCGAGGTTGAGGTCGCGGGTCAGGGTGTCGAGGTCGTCGAATTCATAGTCCGACTGGGAGATCGAATTGGCGCCAAACGTGTTGGTCTCGATGATGTCCGCTCCGGCCTCCAAAAAATCGTTGTGGATCTTCTCGATCACGTCCGGTCGCGAAAACACCAGGAGTTCGTTGTTCCCCTGGACGTCCTTGTGGTGATCCTTGAAGCGTTCGCCCCGGAAATCAGCTTCTCCGAGGCCGAACCCCTGGACCATGGTCCCCATGGCCCCGTCGATCACGAGAATCCGGCTGCGAAGCTGCGACTCGAGGAGACCCGTGCGGTCGTCTGCGCTCATGCTATCTCTCCCGCCCGGTGGTGAACTCTTTGTGTCGCATTCGAAATAGATAAATAGTCAAATTAAATCGTAAGTTTACGTAACTACTTGCCGCTTGCATTCCGCTCGAAATCCGAGCATTTCGGCGAGCGGTCCTTCATTGCATCAGTATATCTCAATATTCGGATGGATGCTTGAGATTCTTGAGCCCCCAAGTTCGTTGCCCGGTTCGAGCCCGAGGCCGTTGACGCGACCCGATTGTGCTTATGCTTGGCCGCGCCCGGTCGCTGGGTTTGGCTTTCAGGCTGAGAAACACCACCAGACACCAACACCAGCACAGCGCACACTTCTCAAGCGAATTTACCATTGGAGATCGAACCCGATGAGCGTCGAACAGCACGATTTCCAGGCCGAGGTCAAGCAACTCCTCGATCTGATGATCCACTCGCTTTACTCCAACAAGGAGGTCTTTCTCCGCGAATTGATCTCCAACGCATCGGATGCCATCGACAAGGCTCGCTTCGAGGGGGTGACCAATCCCGCGTTACTTCCGAGTGGCGAGTTTGCCATCCAATTGATCGCCGACCCCGAGAACAAGACCCTCAGCATTAGCGACAACGGGATCGGGATGAATCACGACTCCGTGATCGAAAATCTCGGAACCTTGGCGCGGTCGGGTTCCGTCGAGTTCATCGAGAAGCTCAAACAAGCCGGAGGTAAGGGTGATGCGCCCGAGTTGATCGGCCAGTTTGGTGTTGGCTTCTACGCGAGCTTCATGGTGGCCGACCAGATCAGAGTATTGACCCGGGCTGCAGGAGAGACCCAGGCAGTCCTGTGGACCAGCGACGGCGCCGGCGGCTACAGCGTAGAGGACGCTGAGCGATCAGAAGCCGGGACCACCGTCACCCTCACTCTCAAGCCGAGCGACACGGACGACGGCTTGTCGGATTTCACGGATGAATGGGTGCTGCGTCAGACGATCAAGAAGTACTCCGATTTTGTCGCCTACCCGATTCGTCTCGAAGTCGTCAAACCCGCCGCCGATGAGGCTGAGGCAGAAGAGGAAACTGACGAGCCGAGCGAGCCGCTGAACTCGATGAAGGCGATCTGGACCCGTCCCGAGAGCGATGTCAGCGAGGACGAGTTCAAGGAGTTCTACAAACACATCACCCACGACTTCCAGGAACCCCTGCTCCGGATCTCGAGCAAGATGGAGGGCACGTTCGAGGCGAAGTCTCTCCTCTTCATTCCCTCGAAGGCTCCCCACGATCTCTACCACCGCGAAATGTCACGGCGCGGCATTCAGCTCTTTGTGCGCCGGGTCTTCATCATGGACGAATGTCGAGATCTCGTGCCGGAATACCTGCGCTTCGTGCGCGGGGTGGTGGACGCCGAAGACGTCACGCTCAACGTTTCCCGCGAGCTACTCCAGCAGGATCGACAGATTCAGGCGATTCGAAAGTATCTGGTGAAGAAGGTTCTCGATGCGCTGAAGTCGCTGCGCAAGGACGATGAAGAGAAGTATCTGAATTTCTGGGGAGAGTTTGGGCCGGTACTCAAGGAAGGCCTGTTGATGTGGGACGAAAAAAAGGATCGCATTTTAGATCTCGTGCTCGCTAGCTCGACCCACCACGAGAGCAAACTCACCTCCCTCGAAGATTATGTTGAACGAATGCAGGAGGATCAGGAAGATATCTATTATCTGGTGGGAACCTCCCTCGACGTACTCACGAAATCGCCCCACCTGGAAGCCCTCAAGGAAAAGGGGATCGAGGTGTTGCTCTTTGCCGACCCCGTAGACGAGGTTTGGCTCCAACAGATGCCGCCGCAGTACAAGGGAAAGAGCTTCAAGTCTGCAGGTCGCAGTGACGCCGAACCTGAAGCGTCAGATGAAGACGAGAAGAAGGACGAGAAGAGCAAGGAAAAACAGAAAAAATTCAAGGACCTTCTCGCGGCGCTGGGTGCGGGCCTCGAAGACACCGCCAAAGAGGTGCGGATCTCGAAACGCCTGACATCTTCACCCGCATGTCTGGTGTTGGAAGAGGGCCAGCTCACCCCGCAACTCGAAGCCATGCTGCGCCAGGCCGGTCAAGAAACCCCGGCGACGCTGCCGATCCTGGAGATCAATCCGGAACACCCACTCGTCAAACGACTCCAGGAAATTTTTGCAGCCGATGCAAAGGACGCGCGCATTGGAAACTACGCCCAGCTGCTGTTTGGACAGGCGCAGCTCGCCGAGGGGGCTCAACTCGGCGATCCGGCCGCTTTCAGCCGAAAACTGGCGGATCTGATGCTCGAAGCGCTCTAATCTCCCGCAGGTCGGCCGCTGCCGGGGCCGCATGCTTGCGAGGGATATTCGTCGCCCATGTTCGAGCAGCTGTTCTCCATCCTTGCGCCGGTCTACCTCTGCATCGCCGTCGGATATGTATGGCGGCGCATCGGGCGGCCGATCGACAACCAGCTGATCGCTGATCTGTGCATGAACCTCGGCGCACCTTGTCTCGTTTTCTCGAGTCTGGTTGCGCTGGATGTCGAGCTGACGGCGCTCGTGCGCCTCGCCGTAATCATTCCCACGGCCTTCGTAATCTTCGCTGTGGTGGGTTACGCCGGCCTGCGCATGGCAGGCCTCCCGATTCGTTCGTTTCTCGCCCCGATGATATTTCCGAATACCGGAAACCTCGGGCTTCCCATCTGCCTCTTCGCGTTTGGAGCTGAGGGACTGCTCTACGCCGTAGTGGTGTTTGCGCTGACCTCGGCCATCCAGTTCACCCTGGGACAGTGGATTTGGAGCGGCAAAATTTCATTTCGGCAGTTGTTCAGAACGCCGCTCGTCTACGCGGTTTTGGCGGCGTTGCTGGTCATCGCGACCGACAGTGAAGTCCCGACCTGGCTTTTGCGCACCACCCAGAGTTTCGGCGGTATCACGATTCCCTTGATGCAATTCACCCTTGGCGTCTCGTTGGCCACTCTGCGCGTAAAGCGTCTGCCCCGATCTTTCGCGCTCGGCATGATGCGGCTCTCGATGGGTTTTGGTGTGGGAGTCGGCCTCGCGAGCGCCTTTGAGCTGACCGGCGTGATCCGCGGCGTCGTGATCCTGGACTGCGCCATGCCGGCGGCCGTGATCAATTATTTGTTCGCTGAAAAGTTCAACCGGGACCCGGACGAAGTTGCGGGAGTCGTTGTCGCCTCCACAACGATCTCGCTGGTCGCGCTGCCGTTGATTCTCGCCTGGCTGCTTCCCGCTTGACAGCCCGTTGAAAAACCCTGACCGCACCTGGCTCGGTCAGGGTTCTTCAACTGGCTGTTAACCGCCAGAAAAATCCGCTTCCGCCGCCGGGACCGGAGGGGTGTCGTCCATGCGGTCGTCGAGGTAGCCCTCGGGCAGCGCAACGCGCTGGCGCCCGCTCTTTTTGCCCCTGGGCACGCGCAGGGCAGAGGCCGGAAACTCGAGAGTCGGATCGGCGTGAGAGAGAACTTCTTCCAGTTCTGCGATCGTGTTGATGCGAATCAGTTCGCCGCGCAATTGAGCGCTCTTGGCAAAGCCCTTGGTGTACCAGGTCGCCTGCTTGCGAAACGCGCGGATCCCCCAGCGTTCGCCCTGCCAGGCTGCAAGCAGTCTGGCGTGGCGCAACATGATCTGCATGACTTCGCCAAAGGCAGGCGGTGCTTTGGGGAAGCGCCCTGCAAAGACATCCGCCAGGTCGCGGAACAACCATGGGCGTCCGAGACAACCGCGACCCACGACGACACCATCGCAACCCGTGTGTCGCATCATGCGCAATGCGTCCCAGGCTTCCCAGATGTCGCCATTGCCGAACACCGGGATTGAAACGGCACGCTTGAGTTCGGCGATGGTGTCCCAATCGGCCTCGCCGTCGTAGAGCTGTGCGGCAGTTCGAGCATGCAGAGACACGGCGGCGCATCCCTCTTGCTCGGCGATGCGCCCGGAGTCGAGATACGTGTGAATGTCGTCGTCGATGCCCACGCGAAACTTGATCGTGATCGGGATCTTCTCCGCATGCTTGACCGCCGCGCGCACGATGTTGGCGAGCAACCTGGGCTTCGCCGGAATCGCGGCGCCACCTCCCTTGCGCGTCACTTTTCTGACCGGGCAGCCAAAGTTCATGTCCAGATGGTCAACTCGTCCTTCGCCGACGAGGAATGCGACCGCTTCACCGACGTAGTGCGGGTCGACCCCGTAGAGTTGGAGGCTCCGGGGCTTCTCTTCCGGGGCAAAGCTGGCGAGTTGCAGGGTTCGGGGATTGCGCTCGACCAGGGCTCGAGCGGTAATCATTTCGCTGACGTAGAGGCCGGCGCCGAACTCCCGACACAGGGTGCGGAAGGGCGTGTTGGTGATGCCAGCCATGGGCGCGAGGATCACCGGGACGGGCAGATCGATCGCGCCGAGGGAAACCCCCGGAAACTCCCCCGGTTGTGCGGGAGCCACGCCCTGATTGATTTCGCCGATCGGTACCATTGCCATGGCGGGTTTAAATACCAAATCTGTCGGGCGGCTGCGCCATCGCTCTGGTGCGGCGCCTCCAGATCCCGTGCGTCCAGTGATTTTCCAGCGACTTGAATTTTGCGCAGGCTTTCAGCAGCGTCTGAACAGGCATTTTGCCTGTCCATTGCGTCTGAGCCGGCGACGGAAACAACCATGTCCAGCGAGAAGAAAAGAGCGGGGATCGCGGCACGTCCCTCGATCTCCATCATCGGTCCGGGCAAGCTCGGGGTTGCCCTCGCCAAACTTGCGCGGTCCGCTGGGTACCGAGTGACCGCGGTCGCGGGCCGCGATCGGGGTCGCGCCCAGGCGGCCGCCGCTGCAATTGGCCCGGAGACCCAGGCCCTCACTCCCGTCGAAGCCGCCAGCACTTCCGATCTGATTTTTTTGACGGTGTCGGATTCCGCGATCCGAGCCGTCGCCGAGGATCTTGCTGCTGCCGCCGCCATCAGCGACGGCAGTATTCTGGTGCACTGTTCGGGAGCCCTGACGAGTGAGATTCTCGCCTCGGTGCAGGAGGACCGTCAGGTTGCCGTGGCGTCGTTTCATCCGCTCCAGACTTTCCCCACGGTGGCGCGTGCCGAGGCCGACTTGCCCGGCAGCTCATGTTTTCTGGAAGGGGATGCCCGGGCGCTCGAGGTTCTCGAAGTTTTTGGCGCAGAAATCGGAACCCAATGCGTTCGCATCGAGACTCGGGCCAAGGTGCTCTACCACGCGGGTGCCGTAATCGCGTGCAACTACTTGTGTGCATTGATGGACGCCGCACTCAGCGCCACTGAAGCCGCCGGAGTCGAGCGAACCACTGCGTGGCCCGCACTGCAACCTCTGATCCAGTCCACCTTCGAGAACATTGGGCTTCTGGGCCCTGCGGCGGCTCTCACCGGCCCCATTCAGCGAGGCGATGGGGAGACCGTTGCGCTGCATCTGCGCGCGATCGAGGAATCGGCGCCCGAGTTGGGAACGCTCTATCGCGCGTTGGGTTTGCACACCCTCGAGCTTGCGACCCGGGAAGAGGCGCCGGCAAAACTCTCGCTGAAAGATGCACAGGAACTGCGCCGACTTTTGAATGACACGAATCCACTTCCGGCCGATCCCCGGGCGGGTTAGCCTCGCGGCGTGGCCTTACGCAAGGTAATGGGACTCGGACTCAGTGTGCTGGACGAGACCTACCTGGTCGTCGATTTCCGCATGGACAACCCGCGCGCTCGCTACCTGGAACGCCGGGTCGCGGCCGGTGGAATGATGGGCAATGCCGTGGCGCAGTCGGCTGCGCTCGGCGTCAAAACCCAGCTGCTGAGCATGCTCGGAGACGATCGCGAGGGCAGGGCGATCATCGCGCAGCTGCGGGAACACGGTGTGGTGACGCGCGGTGTCACTCGCAGCAAGCAGCACCCAACGACTGTTGCGATCGTGCTGGTCGATCACGAGACTCGGGAGCGACGCTTCCTTGTGCCCGATCGACGCAAGATCGAGTCGTCGGCACCGGACTTCGATCTCACAGGCCTGAACCGGGACTCCGTGCTCATGATCGATGGCCACTTCCCGGCACAGGCGCTGCGTGGGGTGCGCCGCGCCCGGGAGTGCGGTGCGCCCGTGGTCGCAGACTTCCACAGTCCCCGCGCCGCGTGCTTGCGACTGCTTCCCTTTGTGGACTACCCGATTCTGCCGTTGGAATTTGGCCTGGCGTGGCACGGGGGAACTCCGCGGGAGATCCTGTTTGCGCTGCGAGAGGAATTTGGCGGAACCCCGGTGCTGACCCTGGGCGAACGCGGTGCTCTTGCGTTATGGCAAGACCGCCCTGTCGAGATTCCACCTCGTCGGGTTCGGGTGCGGGATACCACCGGGGCCGGCGATGTGTTCCACGGCGCATTTGCGGCGGGTTTGTGCCTCGGATTCTCGTTCATCGAAGCGCTTCACCTGGCCTCCCGCGCCGCAGCGGTGTGCTGTACGGAGCTGGGCGGGACGGGCCGTCTGTTGCAGCCCGAGGAGATCTCCTGCCGACCCGCGGGGCGACGCCGGAGTTGAGTTGAGCAAATTCTCTGGTTCTGCTGCTTGATGCCGCTCCGGGTATCCGCCACTCTTGGCCCCGAGTCCCCCCAAATAAACCCCTCGAGATTTGATCTGCCCGGTGCCCCGTCCCATGACGGCGGACGCACGCATGGGCTGTATCTGGGGAACCCGCAGAACTGATGGCAAAGACGACTGCAAAGACGGCGGCCAAGAAAAAAGCCAAGCAGGCGGTGAAGTACGACGAGGCTGCGATTCGGACCCTCGATGCCCTCGAACACATCCGCCTGCGCACGGGCATGTACATCGGGCGACTGGGAGACGGCAATCATCCTCTCGACGGCATCTATGTGATGCTCAAAGAAGTGATCGACAACTCCGTCGACGAATTCATCATGGGGGAAGGCAAGCGGATCGAGATTTCCCGCCACGGCGAATCGGTAACGGTGCGAGACTTCGGTCGCGGCATTCCACTCGGAAAACTCGTGGACTGCGTCAGCCAGATCAACACCGGGGGCAAGTACAATGACGATGTCTTTCAGTTTTCGGTCGGCCTCAACGGAGTCGGGAGCAAGGCCGTAAACGCTCTTTCCTGCGATTTCGAGGTCACGAGCTACCGCGATGGGAAGTTTCGCAGCGCTGCCTTCGCGGAGGGGAAGCTCCTCAAGGAAAAGAAGGGCAAGGCCGCGGACGAGCGTTCGGGGACTCTCGTCACCTTCACGCCCGATCCGAAAATATTTGGTGAGTATGGCTGGAATGAGGAGTTCATCGCCCATCGGCTGAACTTCTACGCCTATTTGAACTCGGGCCTCAGCCTCATCTACAACGGAAAAAAATTCCATAGCACGAACGGTCTCGCGGATCTGTTGCGCGATGAGATTGGGGAGAGTGAGTCCCTTTACGATATTGCGCACTGCAAGGACAAACTGTTGGAATTCGCTTTTACCCATACCAACACCTATGGCGAGAACTACTTCGCCTTCGTGAACGGTCAGTACACGACTGACGGAGGAACTCATCAGAGTGCGTTCCGCGAGGGGGTGCTCAAGGGCGTGAACGAGTTTGCGAAGAAAAACTTTGCCGGGGAGGACGTCCGTGAGGGCATCCTGGGCGCTGTGTCGATCAAGCTCCAGGACCCGGTGTTCGAGAGTCAAACCAAAAACAAACTGGGTTCGACCGACGTGAGGAGTTGGATTGTTCCTGCAGTCAAGAAGCAAGTCGTTTTGTGGCTGCATAAACACCCGGCCGATGCCGCGCAGGTACTCGAAAAAATCTCGATGAACGAAAGGCTCCGGAAGGAGCTTTCGTCGATCAAGAAAGAGGCTCGGGACCGCGCAAAGAAAGTCACGATTCGAATTCCCAAGTTGATCGACTGCAAGGTTCACTACAACGATGCGAAGGGAAGCCGGCGGGACGAGACGTCGATTTTTCTGGCCGAGGGTGATTCTGCCGGAGGCGTGATGATTCCGTCTCGCGATGTCCAGACCCAGGCGATCTTCTCGCTGAAGGGAAAGCCCCTGAACTGTCAGGGTCTAAAGCGGGACGCGGTGTACAAGAACGAAGAGCTTTACAACATCATGCGGGCCTTGGGGATCGAAGACGGCATAGAGGGGCTGCGGTACAACAAGATCATCCTGGCGACCGATGCCGATGTCGACGGGATGCACATTCGAAATCTCTTGATCACGTATTTTTGCCGCTACTTCGAAGAACTCGTGATCAAGGACCATCTATACATTCTCGAAACCCCGCTGTTCCGGGTGCGAAACAAGAAAGAGACTCGTTACTGCTATAGCGAGAAAGAGCGAGACAAGGCGCTTGCAGAAATTCGCGACCCGGAGATCACCCGCTTCAAGGGACTCGGAGAAATCAGCCCGAAAGAATTTGGTCAGTTCATCGGCGAGAGGATGCGACTCGTACCGATCACGGCGAAGAACATGGGCGAGGTCCCCGTGGTGCTCGATTTCTTCATGGGGAAGAACACGCCCGAGCGCAAAGAATTCATCATCGAACACTTGATCGAAACGGTGCTCTGAGCGCACCGCCAGGACCGACTGGGTAATTCGGAAGGACGACATGGCGCAACTCGAAGACCTGATGCACGAGCACTTTGTCGAGTACGCGAGCTACTTCATTCTCGACCGCGCAATTCCAGACCTGCGCGACGGCCTGAAGCCTGTGCAGAGACGTCTGCTCCACACCCTCTTTTCAATGGAAGACGGGCGCTATCACAAGGTCGCCAACGCGATCGGCGAAACGATGAAGCTGCACCCACACGGCGACGCTTCCATCGGCGATGCCCTGGTCGTGCTGGCCAACAAGGGTTACTTCATCGAGCGGCAGGGGAACTTCGGCAACATCCTGACGGGTCATCCCTCGGCAGCGCCTCGCTACATCGAGTGCCGCCTGACACCGCTGGCCCTCGAAACCATGTTCTTCAGGCCACTCACCGAGATGGTCCCGAGTTACGACGGTCGCTGGCAAGAGCCCGTATTCCTGCCCGCAAAACTGCCCGTTGCTTTGATGCTGGGGACCGAGGGCATAGCCGTCGGCATGGCGACCAAGATCCTTCCGCACAACCTGCCGGAGTTGTGGGAGGCCCAGATCGATCTGCTGAACGGGAAGCGGATCGAGCTGTTTCCTGATTTTCTACACGGCGGTTTGATGGATGTGGCCGCGTACGACGACGGAGCCGGCAAGGTCGAAGTGCGCGCGCGCATCAAGGTTCGCGATCCGAAGCATGTGGTGATCGAAGAGATTCCCTACGGCACGACCACCGAGAGCATCATCGCTTCGATCGAGGGTGCGGCCCAGAAGGGAAGGCTCAAGATCGCTTCGATCGACGACTTCACGACCGATCGGGTCGAGATCGATATCACCGTCGCAAGGGGAACCCAGGCGAAGGAACTGATTCCTCAACTCTACGCGTACACCGACTGCAGCGTTTCGATCTCTTCGAACATGATCATCATCAAGGACCGACGCCCGGTCCAGATGACCGTGACCGAGGTTCTGACCACGTTGACCGATCGGTTGTGTGATCAGATCAAAGCCGAACTCGAGTACGAACGAGGTCAACTCACCGACCGGCAACATTGGCTGACGCTCGAACAGATCTTTGTCGAGAATCGAGTCTACAAGCGCATTGAAAAGGCAAAGACAGAAAACGCCGTCGCGGATGAAGTGAACAAGGGCATGGCGAAGTTCAAAGAGTTGTTCGTGCGCCCGATGATCGATGACGACGTGAAGCGTTTGCTGGAGATCCGGATTCGTCGAATCTCCGCGTACGACATCGACAAAAACCGCAAGTCGATCGACGACATCGTGAAGAGCATCAAGAAGATCAATGGGAAGCTCAAGCGACTCAAGCGCACAGTGATCGACTATCTCGAAGCATTGATCGAGAAGTACGGTGCAGACTATCCGCGTCGAACCCACATCACGCGCATCGAAGCGGTGGACAAAAAATCCGTCGCAAGACAGAACATCAAGCTCGCATACGATCGAGATACGGGGTTTTTCGGGTCGGCGGTGCGTGGCGACATGTATCGAATGAACGTGAGCGAATTTGACTTCGTGCTCGGAATTGCCAACGACGGGACGTATCGCATCATGACTCCCGTCGACAAAATCTTCTTTACTGGCAAGCTGATCCACTGTGAAGTCTTTGATCCCGAAGCCGGCGCAGAATTCGTGGTGGTCTACCGGGACAAGAAGAAGATCGCGTATGGCAAGTGGATCAAGATCCACAAGTTCATTCGAAACAAGGAGTATCAACTCATCAAGAACCGCGAGGGGAAGATGGATTTCCTGCTGACCCCGGGAAACCTGGGGACATTGAAGCTGGATTTCACCCCGGCGAAGCGGCAGCGGGTCAAAGATGCCGTGTTCGATCTTTCGACTCTCGAGTTGACGAGTCCGTCGACGAGAGGGACCCGCCTGGCGGCCAAACCAGTGAGCAAGGTCAAGTATTTGCCGCCAAGTTCTAAGTCAAAGACAAGTTCAAAGACAAAACCAAAGGTTGTGCAGACCCCATTAAAATCCAAGACGAAGAAAAAGACTGCAGCAAAGAAGTCGCCGGTGGACGAGGGATCTGCACAGGGCGATCTATTCTGAGTCGTCGGGACTCAGGGGGCCACGCATTCGAGACGGTCGATGGCGTGGACAGGTGCGCCGTCGCCCTTCATCAGGTGCGCGATTGCGCCGTAGATCAACTGCTGTTGCTTGACGCGCCCAAGGTCTACAAAGGCGGCCGAGACCACTCGAATGGCAAAGTGCCCCGGGCTTCCCGAGTCGATTGAGATCTCATGGCAATCGACCGCAGCTTCGATCGCGCTGCGCATCTGATCGATTGTGTTTGTCGAGTTGTCGCCGAGAATTTCCAAGGACATGAGGTGCCCACACTAGCCGAGACTCCCCGGGCGGGCCATCGACGTCTCTCAGCTGATGAGTTCTTGCGAAGTCTTGATCTGATCTGTGCAAATTTCGAGGATATGTTCCACGTCGTCCTCGGTGAGATCGAGGTAGTTCCAGGCGGGGAGATTTGCCGGCTCGATTTCATCGACCGATTCTGCGCGACCGACTCCGAGCTTGGTCAAGCAGATGCTGGTCACGCTTATGAGCGCCGTCAGTCGCGCAACGCCTTCGGGCAAACTTGCCAGTGCGCCAGAATTGTGGTGGTTCTCGATGACGGACACGAGAGAATCGGGCAAGTTCCAGCGACTTGCGATCGCACCGCCGAGTATCGAGTGGTCGAAGCCGAATTGCTCGGTTTCCGCCTGGACGAATCCGATTTTCTCATTGTAGACGCGCTGGATAACCTGCTCGTATTCGTCGTGATGGCTGTTCGCGAGTGCGGTTTTGCCGATATGGTGCAGCAAGCCGGCCGTAAACGCCTCGTCAGAACTTACATCGATCTGCGGAAGAGCTGAGAGCTTTGCCGCAACAGGTCCCGAGAGTGTGGAGTGTTGCCACAAGAGCTGTTCCATCAACCCGAAGCGCCTGAAGGTCTTCTTGAGCGAAACCGCGAGTACGAGATTGCGAACCGTGCGAGTGCCGAGCAGTGAAATGGCGTGAGAGATACTGTTGATCTCGCTCGGAAATCCGTACAGCGCAGAATTGGACATCTTGAGCAGCTTGGCCGCTATCGCAGAGTCTTGTTCGATCAATTCCTTGATGTCGGCAATGCACGAACTGGGGTCGTCGACTGCACGGATGATTTCACGTGCGATGGCGGGCATCGCGGGAAGATCATCCGCGGTGGATTCGAGGTACTGCTCGAGTTTCTCGCTCATGAATCTGCGCGCTACTCCGTGACCTGGTTGTGCAACGCAACCGGATCGTCCAGTTGGGGACGAATTGGTTGACGTCGACTCAACGCTGGGTTTCGACGCCCCGGTGCATTCGCATGAGCAAGACGATGCGCGCCGGCAAATCGAGATTGCATTCTCAAAACCTATGACTCGGGAGACTCGATTTGGATTCGGGTTCGACCGAAGAACGGATTGTGGTGGATCCAATTCAGAACACGAAATTCGTCAGCTTTCTAAAGCAGTCGCTCGGTCTCACGGACAGCGACATTCCCGAACCGGGGGAGTGGTGCGGGAGCGGGAACACGCTCGGTTCCATAGGGCTGCGGGTGGGGTTGATTTCTCTCGACCAGATCGACCAGATCATCACGCGTCAAGCGGCCGACCCGAGGTTGTTTGGAGAGATCGGGATCAGCCTGAAGTTCCTCAGCGAGAAGCAGGTTGAACACCTGCTTATGCTGCAGCGCTTCCATCGCTGTCTGGATCTCGGCGCGCTTCTCGTGATCGAGGAACGGGTCACCTTTTCCGCGCTGCTGCATGTGATGGCCGACTACTTCAAGAAAAGTGGCCCGGACTAGACAGCCGACGGCTAGAGCTCGTCTACCGTGGCTTTACGTACTTCGGCTGCAATGGTCGTCGAAGTGGGGAGTGAGCGGGAAAGCAACACGTAGTCTCGCAAGATCTCGAGGGCTTCCGTCCGCTGGATCGAGGGCTTGTCTATTTCCTCGTCCGTTTCTTCTACATTCTCATCCCTGTCTGCGGCGTTCTTCTCGGCCTCTTCCTCTGCTTTGAGAATTTCCGAAAGACGAATGACCCCGGCGCGATTCTGCACTTCCTTGAGCTTGCGTTCCACTTCCGCAAAGTCTTCGCTATCCGCGACTCGCTTGGCAGAAAGCACGGCTAGCTTGGAAACAATTTCGGGTGTCACGGGGGAGTAGAAGTCTGCCGGGCCGGAACCGCTTTCGTTGAGATTTGCGCTTGCGTCGAGGAAGGGTGGGATCGTTGCGGCCTCGAGAGCGTAAGTCTGGTTGGACTCCCCGAAGTCGTCTGTATTGAACGGCGAGGGCACCACGATGTCCGAAAAGACGCCCGAATGCTGGGTCGAATTTCCGCCGGGTCGGAAGAAGAGTGCTGTCGTGACCTTTAGCGCTCCGAGTCCGGGTGGCAGCGGGACCAGGGTCTGGACTGTGCCCTTGCCAAAGGTGTGATCGTCGCCGACCAGGACCGCGCGGTGGTAGTCCTTCATCGCGCCGGCGACAATTTCTGAAGCTGAAGCGCTGATCCGGGAAGTCAGCACGACCATGGGTCCTTTGAACAAGATATTCGGGTCATCGTCGCGCATGATCTGGACGTTCCCGTACTCGTCCTTGACTGCAACCACGCCGCCTTCGCGGATGAAGAATCCCGCGATTTCGCGAGCGCTGTCCAGCAGCCCTCCACCGTTGCGTGAAAGATCGAGCAGGAGCCCCACTGCGTTGGCTTCAGCCACTTGCTGCAGGAGTTTCCGCAGGTCGGTTGAACTCTTGCGTTCCGAGGGGTCACGGCCTCCGTAGAACGACGGGAGGTCGATGATGGCGATTTTCTCGTCCTTGCCTGCGATCTTGATGGTTTCGAAGGTGAGCTTCGCTGCCTGTTCTTCGAGGTTGATCTTGTCCCGGGTGATGCTGACCACAAAACGTTCGGTCTTCGCGTCCTGTCGCAGGATTGTAAGATGTACGACTGTATGCCGTTCGCCGCGGATCAACCGGACCACTTTACGCAGATCCATGTCGATCACGTCTACGGGTTCTTCACCGTCCTGGGCAACGGCGATGACTTTGTCATTGGGTTTGAGTTTCCCGACCTTGTCGGCGGCGCCCCCCGGAATGACTTTCTCTACGATCGAATATCCGTCCCGAGACGACAGCCCGACACCGATGCCGATCAGCGAGAGTCCCATCTGGATCTTGAAGTCTTCGTTGTTTTCCGCGCTGAAATAATTGGAGTGAGGATCCAGGGCGCTCGCGAACGCATCGAGGAACAGGCTGTAGATGTCCTCATTGTCAAATTCCACTGCCCGCTTGACCGTGAGCTCGTAGCGGTGGACCAGCTTGTCCTTTGCCTCTTCGAGGGTGTTCCCGTTGCTCATGTAGTTGGAGATCTGGAACTGGACCAACTTGCGGTAAAGCGCGTGCTGTTGCTCGAGATTCTTGGGGCGAGCTCGCCTGTCGGGATCGATTACCAGTTCGATTTCGGGATCCGCCGCGTAATCATCCGATCGAACATAGGACTCGACGTACTGTTGCATCTTTTCGTAACGGTCGACGATGTCCTTCTGGATCTCTTCGAGGCTCGTGCATTCGCCGCTGCCGACATCGAAGAAGATCCCCTGGAGTGATGACTTGAGAGCCGCCGCTTCGCGAGTGGTGTAAAGGGTCTTTGCGGAATCGAGGCGCTTGATATAGGAGTCGATCGCTCGAGTGCGAAGCTTGTCGTTGAGATGGCGATAGCTGATGTGCTTGTGAAGAAACGTGTTGAGCAGGCCAGGGATCCGTTCGCAGGTGAGTTCCATGCTCTCGGCCGTACCCGAACAGGAAACGCTCGCGAGGACCAGCGCGATCATGGCAGCAAAACGGACGCCCCGTCGAAATGGGGGCTCGTGTTTGGTGGCAAAATGGCTGAAGCGGCTCAGATTCTTCATAGGTTTTCAGTGTAACAGGGCCGAACGCCGCGGGGCAGGTGTCCTACACCCGCCCGGGGACCGGCGCAGCGTTCGAGTCGGGATTCCCCCTGACACGCCGCTTCAAGCCTCACAATTTTCGACCCGACAGGTGTACACCCCTCTGGCAACATGACGCCCAACTCGCCCAGTGCCGTAGCTTGTCGGGCAACCGCGGCAGCCTGCTCTCAGATTTCTTGTCGGACACCAGCGGCGCGAGCCTGAGTTTCCAAAAATGAACCACCCGTGCGCAGTTTTGGTGCAAGGCAAGTGGAGCCAGCCGCCGTGTGGGCCCTCCACTGGAATCGACGGTCTTCGCCGCGCGGGCGTGCGGCGCTCCTCCCCTAGAACTGACGGGGGCCGACGAGAACGAGGTCATTATTCGCTACTCTGGCCCTGCGAAAACTCCGGATCGCGTGTCCCTCGATGAGTCCGCGCCGAAGCGAATCGCATCAACGAAGAACGAGGGGACTGGGGGCGCAGCATGGCCGAATTTCAATTTCAGAAAATATTCGAACTCGGGGAAGACAGCGCCCCCTACCGCTTGCTCAGCGACGAGCACGTAAAGACGGTCGAATTCGACGGCCGCACGGTGTTGAAGGTCGCTCCCGAGGCGCTCTCGCTTCTCGCGGCCCATGCAATCCGCGATGTTTCACATCTGTTCCGCCCCAGCCATCTCTCGCAGCTCGCAAAGATTCTCGAAGACCCGGACGCGTCGGGCAACGATCGCATCGTGGCCCTCGAACTGCTGAAGAATGCAAACATCGCCGCCGACATGATTTTGCCCTCCTGCCAGGACACCGGCACGGCAATCGTTCTCGGCAAGAAGGGCGAGGACGTCTACACCGGTTTCGATGACGAAGAGGCAATTTCGCGCGGAATCTATGAAACCTACTCGACGACCAATCTTCGCTATTCCCAGATGGCGCCCCTCACCATGTATGACGAGAAGAACACCGGAACGAATCTGCCGGCCCAGGTGGATCTCCACGCGACCCAGGGCTCCGAGTACAAGTTTCTCTTCATTACGAAAGGTGGCGGCTCCGCGAACAAGACTTTCTTGTTCCAGGAAACGCGTGCGCTGTTGAACGAAGACTCGCTGATGGCATTTCTGGCCAAGAAATTGCCGCTGCTCGGAACCTCCGCTTGTCCTCCCTACCATCTCGCCATCGTGATCGGCGGGACGTCGGCAGAGATGACACTCAAGACGGTGAAGCTGGCGAGTGCTCATTATCTCGACACCCTGCCCACGAAGGGCAACGAGACCGCCCGCGCGTTTCGCGACCCCGACCTCGAAGAGAAAATTCATCGCTTCACCCAGCAAATGGGGATCGGCGCACAATTTGGCGGCAAGTACTTCTGTCACGACGTTCGGGTCATTCGGCTACCGCGCCACGGTGCCTCGTGTCCCGTCGGGATCGGAGTTTCGTGCTCCGCCGACCGACAGATTCTCGGCAAGATCACCAGCGATGGAATCTTTCTCGAACAACTCGAAACGGAGCCCGCGCGGTTCCTGCCCCAACCAATAGAAGACAGCAATGATCAAGACGTGGTCAAGCTCGACCTCAATCGACCCATGGCGGAGTTGCGCGAGACCCTGAGCCAATACCCGGTGACGACACGTCTCTCGCTGTCGGGCACGATCGTGGTCGCCCGAGATATCGCCCACGCCAAGCTAAAGGAGCGCCTCGACGCGGGAGAACCGCTGCCGGACTACTTCAAGGACCACATCATCTACTACGCCGGACCCGCCAAGACGCCCGAGGGATACGCTTCGGGATCGTTCGGACCCACGACCGCAGGGCGCATGGATTCCTATGTGGATCTTTTCATGCAGAACGGCGGCAGCTTCATCACCCTCGCCAAGGGAAACCGGTCCAAGGCAGTTTCAAATGCCTGCAAGGAATACGGAGGGTTCTACCTGGGTTCGATCGGCGGCGGCGCAGCGATTCTCGCCCAGGAGTGCATCAAGCAGGTGGAAGTCCTCGAGTTCGAAGAACTCGGGATGGAGGCGGTCTGGCGAATCGAAGTCGAGAATTTTCCGGCCTTCATCATCATCGACGACAAGGGAAACGACTTTTACGCGCTCCCCTGATCGTCGCCTCTAGGATTGCCGCGACTCGTCTTCGAGTGCCAAGGTCTCTCGAATTCCCTCGACATGGCTGCGTGTCTTCCAGCCGAGATCACGCCGGATCCGCCCGCACGAATAGCTGCGGCGATACCGGATCGGCAACGGGAGCCGTCGGCTCTGACACTCCGGGTCCTCTGCCATCCAAGCGTCGGCAAATTCCCATAGGCTGGAGTTGTCCCCGGTGACGTTGTACGCCTTGCCGGACGAGGTCGGGTTTTCCAATGCCAGCATGGTGGCCTCGGCGACATCTCCGGCGTAGACCAGGCAGAAGCGCGCGAAGTAGGGATAGGGTGCGAGCGGTCGCATGCGCAGGGCGCGTTTGTGCCACATGCCGAAGTTGCGATCGAAGGCGCCGTAGAGCACAGATGGGCGCAGGCTCGTCAGGTCAATTTCGTATTTGGATGCGTAGCGCCAGGCCGTTTCTTCGGAGAGCGCCTTGCTGACCTTGTAGCCGTTGAACCGGTGGTGTCGGTGAGTCTCTCCGTAGCGCGGGTGATCTTCGTCGACCCGAGTTCGGTGCCCTCGATAGATTCCCACGGAAGAAATCTGAATCCCCCGTCCCACCCCCGCGGTTTTCATCGCATTGAAGACATGGATTGTCCCTTCGACGTTGACGTCTAGATAGCGACTGAACGGGTGGGGCTTGAAGCTGACCAGAGCGGCGTTGCTGATCACAGTATCGGCGCTCTCGAACGCGCGCGTCAGGGCTGCGACATCCCCGAGATCTGCTGTCCGCACCTCGACCCCAAGGGAGCGCAGCGGTGCGGCGAGTTGCGGATTGCGCACGACCGCGATCGGATTCGCTCCGCGCTGCAATAACGCGCGAATCAAATATCCACCCAACAGGCCTGTGGCACCGGTTACAGCCACCCGCTTGGTCATGAGTTCCGGCAATCTAGGCGCTCCCGCTCCTGCTCCCGCCCGGGGGGCGATCAGTTCAGCGGCTGCAGGGTGGCGCAATTGTGCTGACTTCGCAGCGACTTTCTCACCGCCGTTCCTTATCCGCGGGGGACAGTGGCGAGGTCTTCGTGCCCTGTGCTTGGATCTCCCGATGCAGACGATCTGGGTCGAAAATCTCGACGATCCGCGACTGGCGGACTATCGAAACGTGCGAGACGCCGACCTGCGGCGCAGCCGGGGCGTGTTCATGGCCGAGGGCCGATTTGTCGTCGAGCGGTTGGTGGGCAACTCGCGGTTTCGCGCCGATTCGCTGTTCTTGACCCCGCGCGCCTGCGAAGCCATCCGCCCGGTCCTGGAGCGACTGCCCCAAACGGCACCGGTCTATCTTGCGAAGCAAGAAGTGTTCAATGAAATCGTGGGTTTCGACATGCATCGAGGTTGCCTTGCCGCGGGCAGGATTGGCGTCGAGACGCGACCCGAAGAACTCATTGCCACGTCCCCAGAAGGTGCTTCGCTGCTGGTCGTGCTGGAAGGTCTGACGAACACGGAAAACATGGGAAATGTCTTTCGCAACGCCCTGGCGTTCGAGGCCGCGGGCGTCCTGCTGTGTCCCCGCTCCTGCGACCCGCTTTACCGCAAAGCGATTCGCGTATCGATGGGGAGCACCCTGACACTTCCCTTTGCGCGCTTTGACGGCTGGCCGGATTCCCTGACGAGCCTGCGTTCCGCCGGCTATCAGTTGATCGGACTCGATCTCGCCGAGGACGCGATCCCGCTCTCCGCCGTGTCGTCGTCGATCGATCTGGGTGAGCGCATCGCACTCATTCTCGGGACCGAGGGCAAGGGACTGAGCCGCGAGACACTCGAGTATGTCGACCACTCGCTGCGCATCCCGATGGCCCCGGGCGTCGACTCACTCAATGTCGCCACCGCCTCGGGCATCGTGCTGCAGTTTCTTCATGCAAGACTGACCGAGCCGCGCGGCCGATCGGGAGTCGCCCGTTGAAGCCGCTATTGATCATGAAGACCGGGACAACCCTGCCGGACATTGTCGAAGCACACGGCGACTTCGAGAACTGGATTGCGAGTGGGCTCGATTTTTCAGCGGATGAGATCGAAGTTGTTTCGGTCTACGAAGGAGACGCGCTGCCCGACCCCAGTGCGATTTCGGGGGTGGTGATCACGGGTTCGAGCGCACTGGTGACCGAGCGAGAAGCTTGGAGCGAGCGATGCGCCGCCTGGCTCCCGGACGCTGTCGATCGCGAGATCCCGCTGCTGGGCATCTGCTATGGCCATCAACTGCTCGCGCAAGCACTCGGGGGGCGAGTCGAACGCAATCCGTTGGGTCGACAGATCGGAACCGTCGAGGTTCGCATGGGCGTTGGTTTCGCCGACGATTCGCTCCTGGGCGGGCTGCCTCAGCAGATCAGCGTGCAGGTCAGTCACGTGGAATCAGTCGTTGAGCTGCCCGCCGGCGCGCTGCATCGAGCCGCCAGCGCGGGGGACCCCAACCAGGCGTTCGCCTACGGACCGTGTGCCTGGGGGGTTCAATTTCATCCCGAATTCGACGCCGAGATCGTGCGTGGCTATGTCAGCGCGCGGCGCTCCGAATTGCTCGAAGAAGGTCTGGATCCCGACGCGATCAGCAGCAGCGCCTGCGACAGCGAACACGGAACCCAGGTGTTGCGACGCTTTGGAGAGATCGTTCACGGCCACCGCCCCGTTGCGTGAACCTCATGACGAGATCCACCCCACCGGGTAGACCACCCGCATCAAGCCGCACGAACCCCCAGCAACCCACACCCATTTCTCGTGCATAGACCGGAGTGAAAGCTCCCGTGTAATTTCGCCTCAATTAATTCCCGCTGTGTCCGAAGAGTACAAATAGATTGCAATTTGAAACGCACGGCGGCGTTTGCTTTCGATTTGAAATTAAATTGCACGTCGTCTGCGTGAAGACTGCATAAAAATGAAGCGTTCCGCGCAAGCGGCGCCTCAGGAGAACACCATGGCGATCGGCATTAGTCTCGGTTCGAGCAACGGCAGTCTGCGAAGTCTGAATACGATTTCGCGCAACCTGTCCAAGAGCCTCGAGAAACTGTCGTCGGGCAGTCGAATTCCCCGGGCGTCGTTTGACGCGGCGGGTCTCGCGATTTCGGAAAGGTTGAAGTCCCTGACCTCGTCCCTGACCCAGGGAGTGCGGAATCTCAATGACGGCATCAGCGCGACCCGTGTCGCCGAGGGAGCGCTAAACGAAACTTCAAACATTCTCGGTCGACTGCGCGAACTCAGCATTCAGGCCCAGAACGGGACACTCAACGGGAGCCAGAAGAAGGCCATCCAGCAGGAGTTCGACCAGCTGACCGCGCAGGTGAGTGATATTGCCAGCAACACGAACTTCAACGGAACGAAATTGTTGGACGGCAATGAGAGCATTGAGATCGTCGACGGCAGTGGCGGAGAGGCGACCGAGGTCGCGTCAACCGATCAGTCAGCGTCATCGCTTGGTGTCGAAGGACTCGATGCGTCGGACCCAGCGACCCTCGACCGGCTCGACCAGGCGATTCGTTCGGTGTCTTCCAGTCGAGCGCGACTGGGTGCAACGGAGAACCGGCTCTCATCCCGGGTTCGCAGTCAGTTGATCGCGATCGAAAATACCGCGCGAGCCAATTCGCAAATTCGCGACACCGACTTTGCGAAAGAGTCATCCAATCTGCTGAAGAATCAGATTCTCAGCAAGGCCAGCATCTCAGTGCTCGCCCAGGCGAACGCCGGGGCGGGGGTCGTGATCAAGTTGCTGGGACAGAGATAGTTCGGTTGGGGCTCGGCGCTGGGTTGAGCAGCCGCTCAGTGCTGGGCGCTCAGGTTCGACCACAGCGTGTTCCACTCTGATTCCGCGGCGCCGGCCGCTTCCTGAATCGATTCGCCAAAAGCCAGAATGATCTTCCCGGTCCTGCCGTTTGCCGGGGGAGTGCGGACCACCGCGACCCAGGCGTTGCCGCTGTCGGCACCGTTGCGGTTGTGGTAGACGGTTCCCTCGACCTGCTTGAGCCAACGCAGAGCGGCCTGCTCGGTGGTCAGCACGGGTTCTTTCGTCTGTTCCATCAATTCCATCGGGAACTCATTCATCGCCGGGCATCCTCGTAGGTCGATCTTCCAGTCGCGATCGCTGGCGGCCCAACTCAACCGTCCGCATCGCGGGTCCAGAGCACGGAAACGCTGGATCTACTCTAGTGGCTTTCCGGTAGGCAAGCTGGACAATTCATAGGGGAAGTGGCCTGTTCTGGGCGCAGAGTGACGCTGTACCCGAAATTTTCCGCGTGAGATTCACAACACCGGCAAGGCGAGGGCAGAAATGCCGATCTTTTCCGGCAGATTCGCTCGATCTCTGGACGATTCGAGTAGTTACTCTTAGAATAACTGCATGAACTACAAAGTAGAAGATCTGGCGG
>JADFNE010000014.1 GCA_022563535.1 Myxococcales bacterium | reverse complement strand
TATGTGGCCACCCTAGCAGCGGACGATTCCACATCGTACGAGTCCAGGGAGATCCACCTGGGACCGCGCGCGGGCGACACCTACATCGTGCTGCACGGCCTGGAAGAAGGCGAAAGCGTCGTGTCGCACGGCGCCTTCAAGATCGACGCGTCGATCCAGATCCAGGCGAAGCCCAGCATGATGAATCCAGAGGGCAGTGAGGCCACGACTGACCCGCACGCTCTAATGGGGATGTGAGGTGGATCCTCGGCACACCCTCATCGGCCGGCTGATCGGAGCGTGTCTCGACAACACGCTCATCGTCACCCTTCTCGCAGGGTTGTTCCTCGCCTTGGGTGTCGCCAACGCGCCCTTCGACTGGGATGTCGGCTTACCACGCGATCCGGTGCCCGTCGACGCGATTCCAGATACCGGCGAGAACCAGCAGATCGTCTTCACCGAGTGGACGGGCCGTTCTCCCCAGGACATTGAAGACCAGGTCTCCTATCCGCTGACCGTGGCACTGCTGGGCGTTCCCGGCGTCAAGACGATCCGCTCGGCTTCGTACTTCGGATTTTCGTCGATCTTCGTGATCTTCCAGGAGGACGTCGAATTCTATTGGTCCCGTTCGCGTATTCTCGAGAAGCTTGCGTCGTTGCCACCCGGAACGCTGCCAGACGGGGTGTCGCCAGCCCTCGGCCCCGACGCGACGCCCCTGGGTCAGATCTTCTGGTACACGCTCGAGGGGCAAGATGAAGAGGGCCACGCCACCGGCGGTTGGGACCTCCACGAGCTTCGTTCCGTTCAGGACTGGACGGTGCGCTACGCGCTTCAGGGTGTAGCGGGGGTGGCCGAGGTTGCCTCGATCGGTGGTTTCGTTCAGGAATACCAGGTCGACGTCGACCCCGATGCGATGCGCGCGCGCAATGTCACGATCGAACAGATCGAGCGCGCAGTCGCGCAATCGAACCTCGACGTGGGAGCGGGCACCATCGACATGAACGGGGTTGAGTACCTGGTGCGCGGCGTCGGCTTCCTCAAGGACGTCGACGACCTAGCACGAACGGCCATCACTGCCTCCTCGGAGCGAAACCCCATCTACATCGAAGACGTTGCGCACGTTGGACTGGGTCCGGCGGCGCGGCGCGGTGCGCTCGACAAGATGGGCGCCGAGACGGTCGGCGGCGTTGTCGTGGCGCGCTACGGCGCGAATCCGCTGGCGGTGATCGATCGGGTTGTCGAGCGAATCGAAGAAATCTCGCCGGGGCTTCCTTCGAAGCGCTTGGCAGACGGTCGAGTGTCCAAGCTCGCAATAGTCCCGTTCTACGACCGCACAAAGCTCATCCACGAGACACTGGGCACTTTGAGCGCGGCGATATTCCAGCAGATCCTCATCACCGTCATCGTGGTGCTCGTCATGGTCCGACACCTGCGCGGTTCGATGCTCGTGTCCAGCCTGTTGCCCTTCTCGGTCCTGTTCTCGTTCGTGTGCATGCGTCGCTTCGGCGTCGACGCCAACATCGTTGCGCTCTCCGGTATAGCGATCGCTATCGGTACCATGGTCGATCTCGGCATTGTGCTCACCGAAAACACACTGCAACACATGGACGATCCGGATTCCACAGACAGCGTTCGGGATCGCGTCCACCTGGCGGCGGCAGAGGTCGCCCCCGCACTCCTCACCGCAGTCGCAACCACAGTGGTGAGCTTCCTTCCGGTGTTTTTCATGGACGGACCGGAGGGGCGCTTGTTCAAACCCCTGGCATTCACCAAGACCTTCGCTTTGATCGGCGCAGCGATTTCCGCTCTCACCCTGCTGCCGGTGCTCGCGACGTGGCTGTTCGCGCGGCGCTCGGGACGCTCTGACCGCCCAGCGCCCGGCGCCATCGCAGTGTTGGCCCTAGGGGCGGTGCTGCTATTCGTTGGCCCGCCCTGGATGGGCGGATTCGCGCTCGCCTACGCAGGGCTCGAGCTGCTGGAAGCGCGTCTTCCTGGCGCGATACGATCCCGGCGCGAATGGCTGCAGCTCGCACTGGTCGTCGTCGGCGTCGCCATTGCTCTCGCGGCTGACTGGGTGCCACTCGGTGGTGAGCGCAGCAACTTTGCGAACCTGATGTTCGTCGCAGTGAGCTTCGGCGTGCTACTCGGCGCCTTCGCCGCATTCAAGCGCGCCTATCCGTGGTTGCTGGCCACATTTCTCGCGCACAAGCTGCGCTTCGCCCTACTGCCCACGGTGACCTTCCTCTTCGGAATGACCGCCTGGATGGGCGTGGACGTCACCCTCGGCTTCGTACCCGATTTTGCGCGGGCCAACCCTGCCTGGCGCGCGCTCACCCGGGCCTTCCCGGGAGTTGGGCAGGAGTTCATGCCGGCCCTCGACGAGGGCTCCTTCCTCTACATGCCCACCACCATGCCACACGCGTCCATCGGCGAGGCGCTGGACCAGCTCCAGACGCTCGATCGGCTGATTGCGTCAGTACCCGAGGTAGACACGGTTGTCGGAAAACTTGGTCGTGCCGGCAGCCCACTCGACACTGCACCCATCTCGATGTTCGAGATCGTCGTCAACTACCGCTCCGAATATCTCAGCGACGAACAAGGCCGTCCCCTGCGTTTCGTACACGATGGCGACAGCTTCACTCGCGACGCGGCGGGCGACTTGATTCCCGACCCTTCTGGCCGCTCGTATCGAGTGTGGCGGGACAAGATCCAGAGCTCAGATGACATCTGGACTGAAATTGTAAACGCAGCACAGCTCCCCGGTGTGACGTCAGCACCGAAGCTGCAGCCGATCGCGGCGCGCACCGTCATGCTCCAGAGCGGCATGCGGGCACCGATGGGGGTGAAGATCAAGGGGCCGACGCTCGAAGCGCTCGAAACGGCCGGCTTGCAGATCGAGCGTCTCCTGAAGGAAGTGCCGGAAGTCAACGCGAACGCGGTCATCGCGGACCGCGTCGTCGGCAAGCCCTATCTCGAGATCGTGATCGACCGGGAGGCGATTGCGCGCTTCGGGATCAGCGTTCAGGGAGTGCAGAATATCGTCGAGGTCGCGATCGGCGGCCGCACCATCACACGTACGGTGGAGGGGCGTCAGCGCTACCCCGTGCGAGTGAGGTACATGCGTGAGCTGCGCGATCGACCCGACTCCCTTGGCGATGTGCTGATAACCGGTATCGGCGGAGTTCAGATTCCACTGCGCGAACTCGCCGAAATTCGCTACGTACGTGGCCCGCAGGTCATCAAGAGCGAGGACACCTTCCTCATCTCTTATGTCGTCTTTGATATGAAGGCTGGCCACTCCGAGGTGGAGGTCGTGCGCGCCGCGGACCGCCACCTCAGAGACGCAATCGACTCGGGGGAGTTCGAGGTCCCGGCGGGAGTGAGCTTCGTCTTCGCCGGAGCATTCGAGAATCAAGTTCGATCGCAACAGCGACTGATGCTGATTCTACCCCTCGCCATGTTCGTCATCTTTCTGTTGATCTACCTCCAGTTCAAGTCGGTGACGACGAGCCTGATCGTGTTCAGTGGCGTGGCCATTGCCTTTTCCGGTGGCTTCATCCTGATCTGGCTCTACGGAAGCCCCCACTTCCTCGATGTCAGCTTGTTCGGTGTAAATCTCCGCGACACGCTGGGGATTTCACCCGTGAACTTGTCGGTGGCGGTCTGGGTTGGCTTCATTGCGCTCTTCGGCATTGCCACCGACGACGGCGTACTGATGTCCAGTACCTTGGACCGCACCTTTGCTCGGGAGCGGCCGAACAGCGTGGAGCAGATACGCGCAACCGTTTTGGTAGCGGGCCAGCGCCGCATTCGGCCCTGTCTGATGACGACGGCGACGACGCTGCTGGCACTGCTTCCCATTCTTACCTCCTCGGGCCGTGGCGCGGACATCATGATGCCAATGGCGATTCCCGCCTTCGGAGGCATGCTGATCGCGCTCCTCACGCTCTTCGTCGTGCCGGTCCTCTACTGCAGTCGCGAGGAGTGGCTGCTCGAGCGAGGCAGCGGACTTTCTGCACACGCATCTGCAGCAGACCCTCCCAACTGAGTTCGCTGTCGTGCCGACGGATCCCGCCACTCTTGCCACCGCCTCGTTGCACGACACAGTCGAGGACACGCCAGCCACCGCGCAGGACATCGAGAGCAAGTTCGGCAAGCGAATTACCGTCGGCCTCGTGCTCATGATCGCGGTTTTCTGCGCCAGTCAACCGGCGGCCGATGGGGCGCGACCTCGCGGACACACTCTACAACCAGCAGAGCGGGGACCTCTGACGCGGCTGAGCGAGGAAGCCGCCCGGCGAGCGGGCCCGGGGGAATCGGGGCTCCTGTTGCTCGACCACAACGCAGAGGCGCTGCGGTGGCGCTTTGCGCTGATCGATTCGGCGACCCAGAGCCTGGATCTCCAGTGCTATCTCTGGAAGGGAGATGCGGCAGGGGCCTTGCTGGCGCGCCACATTCTTCGAGCGGCAGATCGCGGAGTTCGGGTACGCGTCCTCATCGACGACTTTCTGCTTACTCGCGATGACACTGATGAAGAGGGCTTCCAGCAACATCCGAACATCGACATTCGCACCTTCAATCCCTGGAATCGGGGCAGTTACGCCAATAGGCCCAACACCGTGAGACGCGTATGGGAGTTTGTCCGTCGCCCCGAGCTGAATCATCGAATGCACAATAAGGTCCTGATCGCCGACAACCATGTGGCGATTGCGGGCGGGCGAAACCTGGCGGATGAGTATTTTGGGCTCAACGAAGAGAAGAATTTCAAGGACCTCGACGTTCTCGCTATCGGCCCGGTCGTACCTGATCTCGCAGAGACGTTCGATGTTTTTTGGAACGACGAGTGGACCCACCCCATCGAAGCGCTCGCGCAGGAACGGAGAAACTCTGCAGACTTGACGCGTCTCTTCCGGCGGGTAGAAAGGATACTGGACGGCGCGCACGATCGGCTCCGCGAGTTTCCCCTGGAGCCCATCGCCTGGAACGAGCGATTGGTGGGGATGCTGGACCGGATGACCTATGGCCCCTCGGAAGCGGTGAGCGACGACCCGGCCGCGCTCCGCGATGGAGTTCCGGATCAGGTGTTTAGGTCGATCGGTGAGTTTGTCTCGGGCATCGAGAGCGAACTAACGATCGTTTCCGCATATTTCGTCCCGCGACAGGACCTCGTGGATTATCTCTCCGGGCTGACGGATCGTGGGATTCGCGTCCGTGTTTTGACCAACTCCCTCGCGTCGAACAATCACGCGATCGCGAGCAGCCAGTACAAGAAGTGGCGAAAGCCCCTACTCGCGGCCGGTGTCGAACTCTACGAGATGCGTTCAGACCGCCTCTGGACGAGGGGCATTGATACACCGCCAGTCGCCGCGAGGACCCATGTTCTGCACACAAAGGTGGTCATGGTGGATCGAAGCCGCATGTACATCGGTGCGCTGAATATCTCGCCTCGCGGGGTAGAGCTGAATACCGAGAATGGACTCCTGATTCGGGATCCTGCGCTAGCCGGCCAATTCGCCGCCATTGTTGCGAGAGACCTCGAGCCGGCGAACGCCTGGCGGGTGCAGCTAGACGAAGGGGGTCGCCTCTATTGGGAATCCAGCGCCGGAAAAGTCACGCGCCAACCTGCCGACGACGGCTTGCAACGGTTTTTGGATTGGTTCTTCGGGCTCTTTCCGCTGGCGGATCAGATCTAGCCCGCTCCCGTGACAGGTTCTCGTCGTGACGACTATGGCGATCTTGATTGCATTCGTTCTGGGGTTCGGTGCCCGTCTGATCGGGCTTCCTCCGCTAATCGGATTCCTTGCGGGGGGCTTCATCCTTCACGCCCTGCGCCTGGACGGCGGCGAGTTGCTCGCCGTCCTCGGCGAATATGGCGTCTATCTGCTGCTCTTCTCGATCGGTCTGAAGTTGCGTCCCAGCAGCCTTCTGCGGCCGGAGGTCTGGGGCGTGGCTTCCGTCCAAATGGGACTCCTCTGGCTGGCTCAATGCTCTAGCCTCCGAAGCATCCACTGTTTTGGGGGAAGTCCAAACTGCTGGTATTCATCGCTGGTGAACTGGGTGAATTCAATTGGTCGTCGTAACACCTTGAAAGTGGGGAGTTGCCACAGCGCCATCAAGACAGCCTGCAGTACCAATTGGCGATCCTGGCGGGCACTCATCGACCAGCTCACCACCCGCCCGGAGTAGAGGTCCACCACCACCGACAGATAGAGCCACCCTTCGGCAGTTCGGATGTAGGTGATGTCGGTCACCCACTTGGTGTTGGGTTCGTCCGCAGTGAAGTCTCGAGCCAGATGGTTTTGAACGTGATCCGGCCGAGTGCCCGTGGGCTTCGTCCGCCAGCGACGCCGCCGAGGAATCCCGCGAAGGCCGTTGTCCCGCATCAAACGAACCACGCGGTTGCGGCTGCACGGTTCTCCCAGATATCGACGGCAGCGAGTGGAAGCTGCTCGTGAGTAAAGAGCCCTTCCCGGGAGAGTTGTTGGCACCGAGTTCGTCCCCATCGCTACCGGCGAAAAAAACCGCCAGGAAGCCAACGTCGAGTTCGAATCCCGGTCCTGCTGTCCTGCGTCGGCGAGTCCTGGTCGAGGACATTCTGGAAGTGACGGGTGATCAGCAAAGCGAGGCGTTCTACCACCGCACGCCCGGAAGGCATTGTGGATGCTCAGCGCTGTTTTGCCCGCTCGAGATCCAGCTCCCCTCCCCGTTTCAGCAATCCAAGATCACTCGACACGGTCACCATGCGGTAGCCAGTGTCCTCGTGCTTGGCTGCGAGTTCGGCCGTGCCGTGTATACCCGCAACGATTCCCCGGGCCGCACAACTCTTGGCGATCGAGCGATAGGCCTCCTGGTAGGCCCCGTCGTTGTCGAGACCCGGTGGCTGCCCCAGCGAAAGACTCAAGTCGTTGGGCCCGACGTAGATGGCGTCGATCCCCGGCAGTGCGATGATCGATTCGATTTCCGCCAACGCTTGTCGGGTTTCGATCATCGGGACGCAGACGACTAGATCATTGGCTGCTTCGAAGTAGTCCGGCCCCCAGGTCATGGAAGCCCGCACGGGTCCATAACTTCGGCTGCCCTCCGGCGGGTAGCGACATGCACTGATCGCTCGGCAGGCATCGTCTGCGGTATGGATCAACGGAACGATGATTCCCAGAGCCCCTGCGTCCAGCGCGCGGTTAATCGCCGCAGCATCATTGGAGGGAACTCGCACGAAGGGTGTGGCATCGCTGCAGCTGATCGCGACCAACATTTCAGCCGCAGCGGGATAATCGATCAGCCCGTGTTGGAGATCGATACAGACATAGTCGAAACCAGCACGCGCCATCGCTTCACTCGACAGCGAACTCGGAATGGACAGCCAGGCCCCATAGGCGATCTCGCCGCGTTGCCACAATTCTTTGACTCGATTGATCGCCATCCATTTCTACCTGTTGTTATCTATCTATCAGTGTCTATCGATCAACGTCTACCTGCCGCCGCAGATCATACCCGACGGTCGCCGGTCTTCCTCGCTGCAGCGCGCCGGAACTTTCTGAAATTGTCTCGTTTTCATCGTTGGAAATCTCGCCCGGATCTCCCATCGAGCTATTCTGACAATTGGTTAAAACTGTCCGACGGGAGGATGCAATGGTGCTGCGACTCTTGCAGTGGATCGTGGCGCAAGAATGGCTGATGCGTCTGTGCGGACCCCTGTTCGGGCCATTCAATCCGTTCTTGCCCGAGTTCCGGCGAGACCCCCATGCGACGTTTCGACGCATGCGCGAGCAACGACCCTTCTACTACAGCCGCGTCTTCATGGCGTTCATCGCCACCCGCTACGAAGACGTCCAGTTCATCCTGCGCGACAAAAACTTCACCACCGATCGCAGCCAAACGAAGGTCATGAAGGGCATCGCCAAGAGTGCCAAAAAAGACCCTGAATTCTGGGCGATGATCGACCGCAACCTGCTGATGCTCGACGGCGACGAACACCGAAAGCTCCGCGGACTGGTGAGCAAGGCCTTTACCCCGCGACGCGTCGAAGGCTTGCGACCCCGCATTCAAGCCGTCGTCGACGATCTCATGGATCAAATGGCGAAGAGCGAAGATGTCGAGTTGATCCGCGATCTGGCGCACCCGCTTCCCATCGCTGTGATCCTGGAAATGTTGGGTCTGCCGTCGAAGGATCGCGAGAAGTTCGCGGCCTGGTCGAGGCTACTCGTACAACTCCTCGACCCGCTTCAAGCTCGGGGCGGGGACGCATCCATTCGCACCGCCGTGAGAGAGCTCAACGCCTACCTGCGCCCGCTGCTCGAAGAACGCCGGGCCCACCCGAAGGATGACTTACTGTCGGCGATGCTCGAAGCGGAAGAAGATGGCAACCGCATGAACGAGCGCGACCTGATGGCACTCGTGAGCTTGATCCTGGTGGCCGGACACGAAACCACAACTCATCTGATCGCCAACGCGGTAGTCCAATTGCTGCGCAACCCGGGCGAGCGCAAGCGGTTGCAGGACAATCCAGCGTTGATCGAAACCGCAGTGGATGAGTTCTTGAGGTTCGCGGGTCCGATCCTGCTGACCGATCGAGCCGCAATCGAAGACTGCGAGGTAGGGGGGCATAGAGTTCGCGCGGGGGATCTGGTCGTGGTGGTTCTGGCTGCTGCCAATCGCGATCCGGCGCAGTTTTCGCATCCGGAGCAATTGGATCTTGGGCGAACGGAGAACCAGCATCTCGGGCTTGGTCTCGGCAACCATTTCTGTATGGGGTCGCTGTTGGCAAAGTTGGAGACGGAGATTGCGATTACGACACTGTTGCGGCGATTTCCGGAATTCTCGGGATCTGGAGAGCCTGAGGAGTATCTGCGATCGATGATGTTGTGGGGGCCTACTGCGTTGCCGATTGAGCTTGGGGGTGGGCGTTGTTGCTAGATAGGGAATTACTCCGTTCGGTTGCGGGGGGAGGCGGCTCGGGGGAGCTTGCTTTACTGGGCATGTTGCCCGCTGGGCAATGAGGGAAAGGACGGTTTGGTAGTGCGGACGGGGTGGGCTTCGGCGGGGGAACTGGGTGGGGGAGAGTTTTTAGCCCGGAATTGCGGAGAGGTCGATCAGGCCGCGTCTGCGCCAGCCTTTGCTGAGGAGCCAACTCACCGCCTTGGCGACTCCTACTTCTTCCTCGGTGGATGCCTTCACGCGCAAGCTCTTTGAGGTTGCGCGCCAGCCGTCGAACTGACTGCCCGAAGAGGCTTCGTCGATCTTCACGGGTGGCGCATGGCCGTTTCGCTGTTTGAAGTGCTTTCGGATATTGAGAAGTACATAACGAAGCGCGTTGCGCACCTGCTGGGGCGAAGTGAGAAGCTGAACGTGATACCGGCCTGCAATCACCTTACCGGTTCGCTTAAAGACACGATTCACAGCCAGTGCAAACCGAGCAGCAATCGACTTCATGCCCCGGGAGAGGGCATCTCGAGACTCAGCCTCGACAATCATGTGAAGATGATTGTGCTGGATGGAGTACTCAACCAACCGGAAGTCGCCGCGCTCACACCCCCGGGAGAATGTCTTCCGCACTTCCATCACGAGTGATCGTTGCCGAAGATTCGAGAGTCCCTTTACAACACGCAACGTCACATGGGCGGGAGTGAGTTTATTAAAATCAGATCGTTGTCGATGAGGCACCTGGCCACGTCCAACCCGCTTGGCCCCAGCCCCTTTGCGCGGTCCCCCATGTCCAGAGGTCATGCGCTTCTGCAAGACATAGTCAGCGAGTTCCAACTGCTTGATTACTGCCATGCCTCTACTGTAGCAGAACCATCGCCCCAATCAACCTAATAATGCGTCAGATAAATAAAATAAACACAACCACAACTCGTGAACTTTCATTCACCCCCTGTCCGCGCCACCGCCACACCCCGCACTAACCCATCACCCCCGAAAACCTCCCTTTCCCTCATTGCCCAAATGGCAACACGCCCAGTACAGCAAGACCCCCGATCCTCACCCCCAAAGCCCCGCAACACCCCCTCCCCCATCCACTCCGAGAACACGATTGACCCAACCCATAAACTCCCCAGTCCGCGTATTTCCCCATTGACGAAAGGCGAAAATAAGACGAAAGTAGCATCATGCCTCCCCCGCATGCGACCCTACAGCCGTCCCGGCTTCAAGCTCTGCTTCGCGAGCTCGATCGCGAGCTGAGTCCTGAGCTGCAGAAAACCATTCAAACAGCGAGCCAGCGCCGGAACGACTCGTCCAGGTATTCCGCTAGGTATCCCACCGGTCTGTCTGATATCGACGAGTTGGTTGGCGGCGGTTTTCCGGCTGGCTGTTTGAGTGAAATTTTCGGGCCGACCTCCTCGGGCCGCACCACCCTGGTGCTCGGCTTGCTCGCTCGGGCGACCCGTAGCGGGGTCCACGTCGCATGGGTCGACTGTGCAGAGGCCTTCGATCCGCCTTCGGCCGAAGCTGCGGGGGTGGTGCTCGAACGCGTGCTCTGGGTGCGGGCGCAACAATCCCTCGTTGCTCTGCGCTGCACCGAACGCATTCTCGAAACCGAAGGCTTTGACCTCGTGGTGTTGGACCTCAGCCGCCGGGTTCGAGCGCGGAATTCAAAGCTGAATCGAAGAGACAACAAGACCTTCATCCCACAGGCGGCTTGGCTGCGCCTCACGCGGCTCACCGCGAGGAAGCAGAACACCCTCATCCTGCTCTCCGATGAGCGGCTCGCGGGGGCCCGAGCGGCACTCGCCCTCGAGATGCAGCCCGCCATCGCGCACTTCACCGGGACACCTGCTCTCCTCGAATCCCTTGAAACCCGCGCGCTGCTGGCTCGCTGCCGGCCGGATCATGCGAAAGACCGGAAGATCAAACTGAAATCGAGAGCCGCGTCTCGCGCGGCGTAGCCCCCATGCGTATCGCTTGTCTCCTCATTCCCGACCTTCCCCTGCGCGCTGAACTGCGCGCCCACCCCCACCTCGCCGGGCGGCCCCTCGCCATCACCACGGGCACCACGGGCACCACAGGCGCCGACGCCCGGGCGGAGATCATCGCGCTCTCCCCCGAAGCCGTGGCCACAGGCCTTACCACGCCCTGCAGCGTGAGCCATGTCCGCAACCTGTCTTCCCAGGTAACGATTCGCACCGCTTCCCCCGCACTCGAACGCACGACCCGAGAAGCCCTGCGCGACATCGCCCTCTCCTTCTCGCCTCGCGTGGCACTCGCGCCAAGGGCTGCGGGAATCTTCGTTTGTGAAGGCGCGGTCTTTCTCGATGCCACGGGGGTCTCTTCGATCTATCACTCCGAAGCCGGCTTTGCCGCGGCACTCGCAGCACGCGCACAATCTCTGGGGCTCCCGGGAACCATCGCCATCGCCTCCACCCGCGGCATCGCCAAAATCGTCGCGCGCAAGTTGGCCATTCCCGCGCTCGCCCAGGCGACTGGCAGCGACCTCATTGCAAGATCAAGTGCGGCAAGATCAAGTGCGGCAAGATCAAGTGTGAAAGAACCTGCGTGCTGCATCCTCACGCCAAGCAACGAAGCAGCGATCCTCGCCCCTCTTCCTGTCGATCTGTTGAGTCCGAGCGACGAACTCGCCCAGAAGTTGACCCGCTTCGGTATTTACAGCGTGAGGGACTTGCTCGCCCTACCGAAGCGGGCGTTGGCCCAGCGCTTGGGTCCAGGCATCTTGCACCTGGTCGCCCGAGCCCAGGGCCTCGAGGTCGAACCTCCTTTGCCCGAACCCCGGGACGCGCGTCTGCGCGAAGCGATCGATCTCGAATACCCGATCGAAATCCTCGAACCGCTTTCCTTCGTGTTGCGGGGCATGCTCGCAAGACTCGCCGAGCGGTTGCTCCTGCGCGGCCTGGCCAGCGGCCCGATCGACCTCGAACTTGACCTCTGCGGCGGCGGACGAGACCATCGCCGCATCGGAGTCGCAGCACCCACCCGCGATCACCGGGTGCTGCTGCGCCTGGTCACCCAGGCCCTCGAAGCCCATCCCCCCGAAGCGCCGATCGAAGGGATCGCGGTCAGCACCGAAGGTCGCGTTCCGCGCAGCGACCAATTGGATCTCTTCCGCAACCCGGGACCCGACCCGGCTGCTCTTGACCGCACCTTGGCAGAACTTGAATCTCTCTGCGGCCCGGGCAAGGTCGGGGCACCCGCTGTGGTGGACGACAACCACCCCAATGCATTTGAACTCAGACCCTTCTCGGGCAACACAAGCTTACAAAACAGTATCTCGAAAAAAGGAGTTGTGGATTCAGACGGCACCTCTCTCGTCGTGCGAGCCCTGCGTCCTCCCGTGCTAGCCGAGGTCCAGATTCAAGACGGCTGCCCCTGTGTCATTCGCAGCGCAGTCGCTTGCGGTCGGATCATCAACGTCGCCGGACCGTGGCGCACGACCGGGCGCTGGTGGGCTGATGAGGGGCGCTTTGCACTGGACCACTTCGACGTACAAGTCAGTGACGGAACAATCCTTCGCCTGTGTTTTGATTGGGTGCATCGAGACTGGCAGATCGATGCAATCTACGACTAACATCCGCCGCCATAAAGACCAGGAACCGCAATCCACCCACAAGACCGTGTCAGCAGACCCGAAGGATGCCCCAGCATGAGTGCAAGCCAAAACGACCCGCGCCAGGATCACCGATTGGCCTTCTTGCGCGGCTTCCTGAATCGCCCCAAAGAAGTTGGCTCCATCATCCCAAGCTCGCGCTTCATGGAAAAGCGCATCGTCAACACCGCCGGCCTTGCCAACGCCAAACTCGCGATCGAACTCGGACCCGGAACCGGCGGCACGACCAAGGCCTTCCTGCGCGAGATGGCGCCCGACGCAAAGTTGCTCGCAATCGAGATCAATCCAGATTTCGTGAAGTTGCTGAAGGCGACCCTGCGCGACCCACGCCTGATCGTGCACGAAGGCAGCGCGGCCGACATTCCCGCAGCACTCGGCAAGTACGGGCTCAATCAACCCGAAGTGATTCTCTCGGGCATTCCGTTTTCAACCATGGACTGGGAACTCGGCTTGAGCATCCTGCGCTCGGTACACGCTGCACTTCCCATCGACGGTCGCTTTGTCGCTTACCAGTTTCGCGATCGGGTCGAGAGTCTGGGCAACGACGTATTCGGACGCGCCAATGTCCAGACCGAGCTGCTCAACATGCCCCCGATGCGCGTTTATTGTTGGGAAAAAGTTGTTGGGAAAAACTAGAGGACTAGTCCTCTAGTTTTTCGCCGCGCTTGATCTGCATGGAAAGTCCCGCCCGTTCCGCAGTTCCCTGGCTCGCGCGCTGCAGAGCCTTCGCGCCGAAGCGGTCGGCAATTTCGTCGAGCGCTCGATTGAGTTCGCTGCGCCGTTTCTTCTCCGGGGCTTCATCGAACAACGAGAGTTGAGGTGCCTCGCGGCTCTCGAGTCCCTCGGCGCAGACTCCGATCAGGCGAACCGACCCGCCGAGATCCGCATTCGCCAACAGCTTGCGCGCTTCGCGCGCGATCAGATCCCCGTCGTCCGTCGCTTCGGCGAGCGTGATCTGCCGCGAGCGCGCGGGATAGCCCCGCGGACCGGGAGCGCGTCGCTCGGCGGGACACCACTTCAATACGACGACCCGTGCTTTGAGTTCATCCCTGCGCAAGCGCCTGGCAACCGATTCGGCGTGGGTGAGAATCGTCGCCTCGAGTAACGCCGTCTCCGAGACGTCCTGGTTGAAGGTGTTCTCCTCGCTGTAGGACTTGGGCTCGCGATACGCCTCTACGTCGCGAATATCCTCGCCCCGGGCCAGACGTGCGATTTCGACTCCCCACTGTCCGACGCTGCGCCTAACCCGCTCTGGATCGCAATCGGCCAACTGGCCCAAATTCTCGAAGCCCGCCGCGTGCAGACGTTCGGCTCCCACGGGTCCCACACCCCAGATCGCACGCACGGGAAGCTTGGCCAGAAACGCACGCACGTCGCTGCGATGCACTTCGAGCAACCCGTCGGGCTTCGCCGCGGCGCTCGCGATCTTCGCAACCATCTTCACTGGTCCGATTCCGACTGAAACCGTCAACTGCGTCTCTTCCAGAACCCGTGCGCGCAAGCGAGTAGCAACCTCCCGAGGCGTTCCGAGCAACCGCTGTGTGCCCGTCAAGTCGAGGAAGGCTTCGTCGAGAGAAAGACCTTCGACCCGGGGAGAGAACTCGTCAAAGATCGCAAAGATGCGCCGAGACTCGCGCGCGTAGAGCGCCATATTGCCGCGAACGAAGATCAACTCCGGGCACAATCTGCGCGCTTCGAACGAGGGCATGGCGGAGCGCACGCCGAACACCCGGGCCTCGTAACTCGCGGCGGCTACGACACCCCGCCCGCCCTCGCCTCCGACTGCGATCGGCAAGCCGCGCAATTCTGGACGCTCGCGCTGCTCGACCGACGCGAAATAGGCATCCATATCGGCGTGGAGGATGACCCGTTCGAACTCGGGCGGATCGGGTTTCGGGTGGTCAGGAGAAAGAGAGGTTCGCTCGTCCGGCATGACTGCGGTCCAGTCTAATCGAATCCACGGGCGATCTGCGACGCCGCCCGCATGCCGCTGTTCAAGGCAGCTTCGGCCCCGTTCCCGATCAGGTAGTCCCCGCAATACGCGATTCGTGGAGATCGCTCGGAACGCGCGGCAAAGCGTTGGAGACCCGCGAGATAGCCGGGATAGAAAACCGGTGACGCCGCCGCAGCCCGATGCACGACAACACGCCGGGGAGAGAGTTTCCCGAACGGTGTCGAAGCGAGATCGTCGAGAACCATGGCCTGCACCTCGGCATTGGACCCTCGAAAGACGCGTTCGCTGGCCGCCTCGGTGAGGCTCGCGCGCAGCAGACCCGCGCCGTTGGGTGCAGCGCCGCGTTTGTGGTGGGCTGCCTGCACGCCGTAGAGTCCGAAACCCTTGCGGCGCGCGAACGAAACGCTGCGATAGGGAAAGGACATCGCTTCGTCGAACAGCAAGTGAGCCACGACCCCACGCGAATAGCGGACACCTTCAAAAAAGCCTCGCTCGTTCGGTGTGAGTTTGGGACAGATGTCCACTACCTGTGATCCGGGGATCGCCACCACGACCGCGTTTGCCGCAACGCTGCCCTCTCGTTCGCCCGCTCGGTAACGCAACCGCACACCGTCGTCGTGAGTTTCGATGCTCGTCACTTCGCAGCCGTTGCGAATGGAGATCCCGCGCGCGAGGCGAGCTGTGAGCTGCACCATGCCTCCGACCAGATACTGGGGTCGCGCACCCGCGACTCGACCGATGAGCTGATGCAGATACATCGCCGAAAGATTTTCCGAATTCAACTCCAGAACGGCAGACAGGTAGGGCACGAATATTTGTTCGCGAATCTCCTCTCCGACGATTCGATCGAGATAACTCGCAACGTCTTGCGACTCGAGGCTCGAGATCGCTTCCTGGTCTGGAGCACCGAGATGATTGCGAAAGCGTCTGCTTTCGAGGCGAAGGCGGAGCAGACGCAGACTCGCCCTTCGCGAGATGAGCTTCGAGCGCAATAGCAATGGATCCTCATTCGGTCGCATCGCTGTGAACTCACCCGATTTGATCAATGCATCCGGGAACCGCGATACCGACTGAACTTCGCTCGAGAGATCGAGATGATCGAAGATCGAATGGAGGCTTCGATCGTGACTGGTAAAGAACGTCGCCCCCCCTTCGAGCAGGAATTCGTCGACTCGCTCGCTCTGCAGCCGTCCCCCGGACTGCTCGGCTCGCTCGAGAACTTCGACGTCAAACCCCGCGCGCTGCAGACGCCAGGCACAGCACAACCCAGCAAGACCCGCTCCAACGACGACGACAGATGCCACGCTCAAACGTCTTCCTGCTCGCGCCCCGGAACCGATTCGTCGTGGCCGCGCTCTCGTCGGGACTGACGCTTCGTGTCGAGCTGAGTCTCGAGCAACTTGAGCATCGCCTTGGGGAGATAAGGCTTGCGCAGGAACGCACCTCCCTGGCTCTTTAGTTTTTCCGCGATCGCGGGTTCCGGATCGTCGCCGCTCGAGAGAATCACAACGAGATCGCCGCGCGCAG
Organism: Myxococcales bacterium; assembly: GCA_022563535.1. Taxonomy (NCBI): domain Bacteria; kingdom Pseudomonadati; phylum Myxococcota; class Myxococcia; order Myxococcales; species Myxococcales bacterium. Next base: position 66,195 of record JADFNE010000014.1, on the reverse strand, counting down.
AAATCATGTGATCCATCACCTCGGCTACACCATTGGGTGGAATGAAAATATCGAGGAGAACACCGTCGATCGAGTCGATATGTTTGTCGAACAGGTCGATCGCTTCGTCACCGTCAGACGCGGTCAACACCGTAAATTCCTGCCGTTCGAGCACTCGGGCGACCAGCCGCAGCAGAGGCGGTTCGTCGTCTACGACAAGAATTGTGGCTGACACTGCTTTCCCAGTCATCTCAACCCATCATACTCCGAAAGTCGGCCCTCGCAGTCACTTCCAAGATGGAGTCGAACTGTCCGCGAGCGACGCGACGAGCATCAAAGCTCCGTTCACCTACTCGCTATCAAAATGGGAAATCATGCCCCATGGGGCAGAGTTACCGCTACGCGGATCAAAGCCTGGACAACCGCCACCCGCGGCTGTACGAAGTGCAGATTCACGGCAATTTACCTGCCGTACTCCAGCGAAGTTGCACTACAATCCCTCACTCATACCCCCCCAAAGACCGATAAGGACGCCGATGTACGAAGCATTTTTCGGCTTCCGCGAGCCGCCTTTCTCACTTACCCCCGACCCACGTTTCCTGTGGCTCTCCGAAACCCATCAGGAAGGATTGGCGACCCTCGTCTACGGGATCACCCGGCACAAGGGCTTCCTCCTGCTCACCGGAGAGGTCGGTACTGGGAAGACGACACTCCTGCGCGCAGCCATGGCCCAGATTCCGCCGGACACCGACACCGCGCTGGTTCTCAATACGGTTGCCCTCACACCGTTGGATCTACTGAAACTGATCGCAGCGGAATTTGGCATCGAGGGGAAATTCGAATCGACGGCAGACTACATCATCGCCCTCAATCGCATGCTGCTCGAACAGCTGCGCAAGGGCCGCAACACGGTACTGATCATCGACGAGGCGCAAAATCTCGATCAGGAAACTCTGGAAGAGGTGCGGCTGCTCTCAAATCTGGAAACCGATACCTCGAAGTTGATGCAAATTGTTTTGACCGGACAGCCCGAGTTGTTGCACATGCTGGCGGGTCCTGACCTGCGACAATTGCGTCAGCGCATTGCTGTCGAGCACCACATGGTGCCTCTCAAGCTCGACCAGATGATCCCCTATCTCGCCCACCGCATGAAGGTAGCGGGAGCTGAGTTCGACGATGTGTTCGAGGCGGGCGTCGAAGTTTCGTTTTTTGCTTTTTCTCAGGGTTGCCCCAGATTGATTAGTCTGTTGGCCGATCGGGTCTTGCTTTCGGCGTACGCCAAGGGCATAAAACCGATCGGACCCGAATTTATCGAAACGAAGGCCAAAGACATGGATGGAATTCGACAGGCCAGCCTTCCGACGGCCCATGAAGTTGGAGTAGACCGTGGGTGAAATCGCCGACGCTCTGCGCAGGGCGAACCAGCCTGTAGACGGTTCCGACGCTTCCGACGCTTCCAAGGTAGAGGTCGAGGCCGGGACCAATGCGGTACCTCGCCACAGCGAAGAGACTACGGGGGAAGTCACTGCGGCGATGAATCGCGCCAAAGAAGAAGCGTCTACAGCCGAAGGCACAGGCGATCTCGGCGCTTCCGAGCGGTCGGGCCACGACGCCACGGATAAGCGCAGCGAAGCAGAGATTTCGACCGTCCTTCCGAACACCCTCAGTCGTGTGATCTTTCACGTCGAACGCCACAGGCATCTCTGTTTGAGGCTGCGAACGGAAGTCGACCGAGGATCTGCGCGAAGTCTCGCGATCGTGAGTGCCAATCGCAACGAGGGCAAGACGATCGTCGCCTGCAATATCGCCGCTTCGATCGCAGCCCTGTTCAGCGAGCGCAGTGTGGCTCTCGTGGATCTTGATCTGCGCAATCCATCCCTCGCACGAGAGTTCCAGGTTGAGGTTTCCATGGGTATCGAGCAGGTCCTGACGGGCCGAGCAAAGCTAGAACAGACCTGTATCCGCTTGCTCAATCCGGAGATCGACCTGTACCCGGCTGCCCAACCTCATCGCGCTGCCCATGAGTTGTTGGTGCTTCCGGCGTTCGAAACATTCATTCGCGACCTCGAAGAGCGCTACACGGCCGTGATCATCGACACCCCACCCACCCTGCTGGTGCCGGACTCCACCTTGATCATGCGCAGTGCCGGATACTGTGTGGCAGTCGCACGAGCGGGCGCGACCCGGGCGCACCGGTTCCAGGAGATGCTCGATCGCCTTCCGGCTGAGAAAGTACTCGGCAAGGTGCTCAACGACGTGCCGGTGCCGAGGCACTCGCAAGATGACGACTATTACTACTACGCAAATGATGAATCCGAATGAGTTTTAGCGAAGAATGGGCCGAGGACGAGGCCGGCGGCGGAGCCATCGTCGCCCAGATCAAGGCGATCACTCTCGATCCCCTGGGCCTGATCCGCCGTCGGTGGATCTGGATGGTGATCTCTTTTGTCATTGGAATCCTCGCAACCGCGTCTTTCTACTTCACCCTCAAGCCGATGTACCTCGCAAAGGCGACGGTCCTCGTGTCCAACCAACAGATTCCGGAAGAGTTCGTCCGCTCGACGGTTTCTGGCCTCGATTCGCTCTCGAACATCAACGCCATGGCGGGCGAGATTCTCTCCCACAAGAACCTGGGTAAGTTGATTGAAAAATACGACTTGTATTCCGATGAGCGCGCCGAAACCGAGCTTGCGGACATCATCGCGTCAATGCGCAAAAATATTTCAATCGCGCCTGATGACACCGTCCGCGGTAATAGACGACGCGGGCAGGAAAACGCCTCGATTTTCTCGATCGAGTACTCCTCCGCGGATCCGGAAGTCGCCGCCGTGATTGCAAATCAACTCGCGGCCGGCTTCATCGATTCGAGCATCCGCCGCCGGAATCAACAGGCGCGAACAACCACGGAGTTCATGGAACGCGAACTCACGCGCGCTGAAGGGAAGCTTCGCGAAATCAAGACGACGATTACCAAGTTTTATTTGACTCACCGCGGATCGATGCCAATGGATCAGGAGACCGTCCTCCGAAAACTCGAGCGCCTCGAGACCCATCGGCAAAATTTGAGCGATCAGATCTTGTCCGAAGAAGAGCGACTGGCAGCGCCTCGTACCGCCGGCGGTGGGGGCACAGCTGAGGCTCGACTCGCCGATCTAAAGCTTTCTCTCATCTCCCAACGTTCACTTCATACGGATGAGCATCCAAATGTCATCGCACTGCAGCAGCAAATCGAACAGCTCGAAGATCAACGCGAAGAAGTGAACCAGGTTTATGAGGAGTCCAAACTCGCTCATGATGCCCGGCTCGCGGTGGTGGAGCGCGGCCTCGAGAACTTGCGACTCGAGTTTTCCGAGATCGACGGAGAAATGGCGGCTCTGGATCGTCGTGCGACACAGATCCCCGAAAACGCCGAAGCTTTCGAGGCGCTGACCCAAAACTCTCGTGTGCTCGAAGAAAATTACCTCGAATTCTTGCGCAAAGTTCAGGACGCAAAGTTGGCGGAGGAACTCGAGCGATCACAACAGGGACCGCGGGTGAGCGTACTCGACCCCGCATCGACGCCGACCGAGCCGATCCGCTCGAGTGCACGCTATCTACAGCTCGGCATCGTTGGCAGCTTCTTGCTTGCATTGCTGATCGCGCTGCTCGCCGAACTCGTCGACCCGACGGTGCTCAACCCCGAACACTTCGAACACATCGGCGACCCACCGATGCTCGGCAGCATCTACACGCGCTAGCAGCCCGCCCGGCGAGAAGCCCGCTTGACGAAAGGCGAAAGTAAGACGAAAATGGCTGGATGCCCCCCAGCATCCCGAAGCACGGCCGCAGTCGCCCGCCCGCAAATGAATACATCGAGCTGCGTGCCCGCAGTGCGTTTTGCTTTCTCGAAGGGGCGTCCCTTCCCGAAGCCATCGCCCTGCGCGCCGCCGAGTTCGAGTACCCGGCCCTCGCCCTGGCGGATCGCGATGGGGTTTACGCAAGCCCGCGCTTTCACCGGGCTTGCGCGGCCAACGGCGTGCGGGCGATCCACGGTGCGGAGATCCGGTTGCGAAGCCCGGGACAACCGATCGAGGGCGAGCTGCTCTTGTTGGTCGAGTCCGCGAAGGGTTGGCGCAACCTTTCGCGACTGCTCACCTTGGGACAACGGAAGAAGAGCAAGGACTCCCCGAACCGACCGCGCCCGGAGTCGGCTCCCTTCCTCACCTGGGATGAACTCGAGGAACATGCCGACGGCCTCACTGCGCTGGTCCGGGGAGATGCAACACTCGATGCGACATTTCTCGATCGCAGCCACGCGCTGTTCGGGGCACGTGCTGGGGATCAAGGCGAGCGAGCGCGGTTATGGGTCGACGTTTCGCGACACCTCGATCGCGACCACGAACGCGCGGCGCGGCGCGCCAGCGCCATGGCCGAATCCCAGGGAGTGCAGGTTGTCGCCAGTGGCGACGTGCGCACAGCTCGGCCCGAAGAACGAAACCTGCTCGATGCACTGACGTGTCTCTATGCCAGGACGTCCCTCGATCGCGCGGGCAGGCGGCTACTCCGCAACGGCGAACGTCACCTCAAGGCACGCCATGAGATGGTGGCACGCTTTGCCGATCGTCCCGACTGGATCCACGCAACCCGGACCATCGCAGAACGCTGTCACTTCGGCCTGGAGGTGCTCGAGTATCACTTCCCCGAATACCCCCTCGAGCCCGGGGAGAGCCAAGATGCAGCGCTCCGCCGACTCACCTACGAGGGTGCGCGAAGCCGCTACGGCGCTCCCTTGCCGAGCCCAGTGCATCGCCAGCTCGAACACGAACTCGCGATCATTGCAAGGCTGGGTCTGGCGGGATACTTCCTGATCGTCCACGACATCAGCTGCTTTGCCCGCAGTCGGGACATCCTGGTTCAAGGTCGGGGCTCGGCGGCCAATAGTGCCGTTTGTTATTCCCTGGCCATCACCGCCGTCGATCCGGTGGGGATGAAGCTCTTGTTCGAGCGTTTCCTTTCGGAGGAGCGCGGAGAGTGGCCCGACATCGACTTGGATCTGCCTTCGGGGGATCAACGCGAAACCGTCATCCAATACGTCTTCAAGAAATACGGCGAGCGCGGCGCCGCGATGACGGCAAACGTCATTACCTACCGCACTCGACTCGCCGTGCGGGAGCTGGGCAAGGTGCTGGGCATGAGCCCCGAGACGATTGGGCGACTCTCCAAACTCATTGCGAGCATCGACCACCGCGACGAGTTCGACACCCTCGAAGCCACACTTGCCCAGGCGGGAGTGGATCCCGCGGCCCCGCGTATCCACCGACTGCTCGGCCTGGTCGAACAAATCCGCGGCTTGCCGCGGCACCTCGGACAACACAGTGGCGGGGTCGTGATCGCCGCCGGCCATCTCGACGAAGTCGTCCCGATCGAGCCCGCCAGCATGAAAGACCGCTCGGTGGTGCAGTGGGACAAAGACGACTGCTCACAGATGGGCATCATCAAAATCGACTTGCTCGGCCTGGGCATGCTGGCGGCGTTGGAAGTCACAACGAGCCTGATTCAAAAACACGAAGGCATCGAAGTCGATCTTGCCAAGCTGCCCCAAGACGACCCCGCGACCTACGCCATGATGCGCGCAGCTGATACGATCGGCGTCTTCCAGATCGAGAGCCGAGCCCAGATGGCGACGCTTCCCCGGCTGAAACCCAAATGCTTCTACGACCTGGTGGTCGAGATTGCCCTGATCCGCCCGGGCCCCATCGTGGGACAGATGGTCAACCCCTACTTGGAGCGGCGCGCGGGCAGACAAGAGGTGAGCTATCCCCATCCCTCTCTCGAGCCCGTGCTCGAGCGCACCCTGGGCGTTCCCCTGTTTCAAGAACAAATTCTGCGCATCGCCATGATCGCCGCGGGCTTCAGCGGTGGCGAAGCAGAAGAATTGCGCCGGGCCATGGGTTTCAAGCGCTCTGAAGAGCGGATGGATCGCATCGAAGCGCGCTTGCGCGCGGGTATGACGGAGCGCGGGGTGAGCGCGAAAGCCCGGGATGAGATCGTGCAGTACATCTCATCGTTCGCGCGCTACGGGTTTCCCGAATCTCACTCCGCATCCTTTGCACTGATCGCCTACGCCTCGGCCTACCTGAAACGACACCACCCCGCGGCCTTTCTCGCCGGACTCTTGAACAGCTATCCCCTCGGCTTCTACAACCCCGCAACCCTGGTGAAAGATGCTCAGCGACACGGGGTGGTTGTGCGTCCCGTGGATGTCACGGCCTCGGATTGGCAATGCACTCTCGAGCCCGGCGTCATCGCCGACATCAACGATGACGGAGCCGAGCGCCCGGTACCCGCTGTGCGTATTGGACTGCGCTACGTAGGCGGCCTGAGTCAAAGAGCGGCAGAACAGTTGCTCGAGCAACGCGCCGTGGGCCCCTTTCACGGCATGCCCGATCTCACAAAACGGGTGACGCTCAAGCGAGACGAGATCACGGCGCTCGCCGAGTTGGGGGCACTCGCGATGCTCCCCGGAGCACCCGGACGAGAGCATCGCCGCGCCGCCCTGTGGCAGGTTGCGGCGCTGGAACGCGATCCGCGGTCGCTGTTTGCCGGGCTGCCGCCGGAAGCGCGCAGCCAAACAGACCGCGATCGCAACCGCAGGCGCAAGCCCAAGCGCAAACAGGCAGCTTCTCCCCTGGCGGAGTTGTCGCCCATCGAACGAACCCTGGCCGACTACCGGCTGTCGGGGCTCACGACCGGCCCGCAGATCCTGGCCTACTTGCGAGAGGGCTTGCGCCGCAGAGGGGTACTCTCGGCAGTGGAATTGCGAAGCGTCGAGAACGGTCGCTTCGTGCGCACGGCGGGCCATGTGATCGTCCGCCAGCACCCGGGCACGGCCAGGGGCTTCACGTTCTTGACCCTCGAAGACGAAACCGGCACTTCGAACGCCATCTTGACCCCGGACATGTTTCGCCGCTTCCGGGTACCGCTTGCGACCAGCGCCATCATCGAGATCGCTGGGCCTCTGCAAAACGCTCGAGGTGTGATCCACGTAAAGGTCGGACACCTTGCGGCACTGACTTCGAAGGCAGCCCATGCAACGGAAAACACAGAGAACACACTTCAGCGCACAAAACTCCCCCCTGGACGGCACTTCCGCTGAGTGATCCGCGCCAATTGACGCGCCCAACCACATTACGGATCATGCAGCCGCCAAATCGAAGGAACTGAGATGAAGATCCGGCACGACCACGAAAGCTGCCCAGAACACGCGCTCACCCTCCCTGGCCCGGCCGAAGGCTAGATGGCCAGCAGCCAATACCGAACTGCTCCCGTAAACAGCGATGAGATGCCCAAGGGCATCCCCTTCATCATCGGCAACGAAGCGGCCGAGCGCTTTAGCTACTACGGCATGCGGGCGGTCCTGGTCATCTTCATGACCCAGTACCTGCGCGACTCGGCTGGCGATCTCGCGGTGCTGAGCGATGCAAAGGCCACGGAGTACTACCATCTATTCAGCACGGCGGTGTACTTCACCCCGATCGCGGGTGCCCTGCTCGCCGACGTCTTTCTCGGGAAATACCGAACGATCGTGAGCCTCTCGATTGTCTACTGCCTGGGCCACCTGGCGCTGGCGATGGACGACACGATCGTGGGACTCGCGATCGGACTCGGCTTGATCTCGATCGGATCTGGCGGCATCAAGCCCTGCGTATCTTCTCATGTGGGCGATCAGTTCGGCGACGCCAATGCCGAGCTATTGCCAAAGATCTATTCGTACTTCTACTTCGCAATCAATCTCGGGGCCTCGATCTCGACATTACTCACTCCGCTCTTGCTCGAGCACTACGGTCCCCACGCAGCATTCGGCCTTCCCGGTGCGTTGATGATCCTGGCGACGTGGGTCTTTTGGTTCGGGCGCAACCGCTTCGTCCATATCCCACCCGGGGGCCGTGCCTTTATCAAGCAAGCGTTCAGCGGCGAAGGCATTGCCATCATGCTGCGCCTCGGCCTGGTCTATCTCTTCATCGCCATCTTCTGGGCGCTATTCGATCAATCTGGATCGACCTGGGTCTTGCAGGCCAACAAGATGGATCGCCAATTCTTGGGAATCGAATGGCTTCCTTCTCAGATCCAGGCCCTCAATCCAATCCTGATTCTGATTTTCATCCCGCTGTTTACCCAGTTCGTCTATCCAATGCTGGGGCGGTTCATCGTCCTCACCCCCCTGCGCAAAATCTCGGCGGGGTTGTTCATCGCGACCGGGTCGTTTTTGATCTGCGCGTTGATCGAAACCTGGATCGAAGCGGGCCAAACTCCCAGCATCGGCTGGCAGCTCGTCGCCTACGCGATCATCACCGCGGCCGAAGTACTCGTATCCATCACCGCGCTCGAGTTTTCCTATACCCAGGCACCGCGAAGAACCAAGTCCTTCATCATGTCGCTCTTCTTGATGAGCGTATCCCTCGGTAATCTCGTCACCGCGGCGATCAACAGATTCATCCAAAACCCCGACGGCTCCTCCAGCCTCGAAGGCGCGAGCTACTTCCTGTTCTTTTCGGGATTGATGTTTGCATCGGCCGTAATCTTCGTACCGGTCGCGATGGCATTCAAAGAGAAGACCTACATCCAGGAAAGCGAACCCTAGAGTTCCGAAGCCAAAATAAGATTCGCACGCTCTTCTTCCCGATCGAAGACAATGCAAACTTCCCCAACTTCGAGTTGACGCATCACCGCATCAACTTTCTGATCCAGCGTTCTTTCCAGCTGTCCGTAGTCGGTCCCGTCGCGGCTCACAAACTCTTCGATCAGTCCGCGCAGTGAATCCGCATTGAGGTCCGCCGAGTTCAGGACTAGATACCGATTATCGTCGTCCGTGGTGTCGACCAAGCTACTTTGCCAGAAATTCGCGAATGCGCTCACTCAACTGGTCTGGAGTAAACCCGAAATGCTCAGCCAGGTTGCCCCCCGGTGCCGACGCGCCGAACCCCTTCATCCCCCAGATCATTCCGCGGCGCCCGACCAGGGCGCGGAAGCTCTGTGCGGAGCCGGCCTCGACTGCGATGGCGGGAACGTTGTCGGGCACGAGTGAATCGATATAGCTGTCGGGCTGCTGATTCAGCAGTTCCAGGCAGGGAACCGAAACCACCCGCACGTGGATCCCCGAGGCTGCGAGCTTGGCGGCGCAGTCACAGGCGAGCATCACCTCGGAACCACTCGCCAGGATCACCGCGTCGAGTTCGCCTTCGCTTTCGCGGACGATATAGCCCCCCTTCAAGATCGACTCGCGATCGAAGTCGGCCGACCGCTCCAGGGGTCGCAGGTTCTGGCGGGTCAAGGCCAAGGTCACAGGTCCCTCCGCGTGTTCGAGGATCCAGGCGTAGGACATCGCGGTTTCCAGTCCGTCCGCCGGGCGAAACACCGTGAGGCCAGGAATCAGGTGGAGCGAATCAACTTGTTCGATCGGTTGATGCGTGGGGCCGTCTTCGCCGACGAAGAACGAGTCGTGGGTGAAGACGAAGATCGAGCGCAGCTTCATCAGGGCGGCCAACCGGATCGAAGGCCGCATATAATCGCTGAAGATCAGAAAGGTTCCCGAGTAGGGAATGAAAGTCCCATCCAGCGCGATGCCGTTGGTAATCGCGCCCATCGCGTGTTCGCGAATGCCGAAGTGGATGTTGCGTCCGGCGAAGCGACCCTGCCCCTCGTCGATTCCGATCGTCCCCACGCCCTTGATGATCGGCGGAGCGGCAGAACCCGCGAGGTCGGCAGACCCCCCGACCATGAAGGGCACCAGTTCAGATAGCTTCTGCAAGACGTTGCCCGAGTGCTTGCGGGTCGCGGCTTCGCCGTCCATGCCTTCGCACAACAACGCAGCGAGGTTGGCGGGAAGCTTGCGCGCTCGCGCCGCATCCCACGCCGCGGCTCGCTGGGGCTCAGCCGCTCGCCATGCGGCGGTCTGGGTGTCGATCGCGCGCCGTTCGTTGCGCTTTTGCTCGATGCGCTCTGCGAGGTAGGCCTTGACTTCGTCCGGTATCAGAAATTCGGGGTCCGTCGGCCAGCCCATGTTTTGCTTGGCGCGAACCACCTCTTCCGCACCCAGGGGCGCACCGTGAGCCTTGCTCGTTCCCTCGATCGCCTTGCTCCCCAGTCCGATCACCGTACTCACCATGATCAGGCTGGGCCGCTCGGTCTCGGCCTTGCCGCGCTCGAGGGCAACGCGAATCCCCGCGGAATCGCGACCGTCGAGTCCGTCGATTACATGCCAGCCGTAGGCCTCGTATCGCTGCTTGACGTTTTCCGTGAATGCGAGTTCGGTGCCGCCGTCGATCGTGATCTGGTTGTCGTCGTAGAGGAAGACCAGATTGCCCAAACCGAGATGGCCGGCCAATGAAGAGGCTTCACCGGAGATTCCTTCCATCAAATCGCCGTCACTCAACACGCCGTAGACCATGTGGCTTCCGGGTGCACCCGCGCTGCTCTCGTGTTCTGACGATGACGACGAGGAAGACGAACCAAATTGCGCGGCCGTCATGCGCCCGGCCAGGGCCATACCGACTGCGTGGGCAATCCCCTGTCCCAAGGGTCCGGTGGTGACTTCGACACCGGGCGTCTCGCGATACTCCGGATGTCCGGGCGTCTTCGCTCCGAGCTGACGAAACCTCGTCAGCTCTTCGAGCGGCAGCTTGTAGCCCCACAGATGCAGCAGCGAATACAACAGCATCGACGCGTGACCATTCGACAGCACGAAACGATCGCGCATCGGCCATTCCGCATCCTCGGGATCGAATCGCATCTGCGAATCCCAGAGTTCGAAGACGGGTCCGGCCAGGGCCATGGGTGCCCCGGGATGACCGCTATTCGCCTTTTGAACGGCATCTACGGCGAGGAAGCGGATGGTGTTCTCAACTTGCTGACGGAGCTGGGGGGAGAGATCGCTCGGCATGGATCCTCTCAATTTGCCATGAACTTGGGGTGAGCTTGTGCTCCGAGGGTAAAGGGCAAATCAGGCTATGCGCATGAGGTGTGCGCGTCTAATCGGGGGGCCAGTTCAAGTGGACAGTAGTACAGATGGAGAAGATCGGAGTGACTGGGACGGAGGAAGATTGAAGATCCGTCCGCGTCTCGCGACCCATCTCACCCGCGGGTAGCTCGAGCATTCTAACGGCGCATCGGGCCGCAATGCCGTGAGCCCGGACGCGTGCTATCAAGCCCGAGTTGATCAATCCCCTATTCGAGCTGCGCGCGAGGATCTGGCGGCGGAACGGGCGGTGAACACGGACCCGCGGTGAACGAAATCGCGTAACGACGTTTCGGTCCGCTCCTTTGCACAGGTCCCGGGTAGAACGCCCAATCGCGGCCCGGTAGATTCGGAGAACTTGCGCCATGAGCACAACAAGCGACACGAAGCCCAGAACCCTGTTCCGAAAAGTCTGGGACGCGCACACGGTCCGCGAACTGTCGACCGGTCACACGCAACTCTTCATCGGGACTCACCTGATCCACGAAGTAACCAGCCCCCAGGCCTTCGCGATGATTCGCGAACTGGGACTCGGGGTTCGCTTTCCCGCGCGGACATTCGCGACCGTGGATCACATCGTTCCGACCGACACCCGCATCCGCCCACTTTCGGATCCAATGGCCGAGGCCATGATGAGCGAGCTCGAAAAAAACTGTCGGGACTTCAAGATCGAGTTGTTCGACATCCCGAGCGGTCAGCAGGGGATCGTCCACGTCATCGGACCCGAACTGGGGCTGACGCAACCCGGTATGACCATTGCCTGCGGCGACAGCCACACCTCGACCCACGGTGCGTTCGGTTCGATCGCCTTCGGGATCGGCACCAGCCAGGTGCGCGACGTTCTCGCCACCCAGACCCTGGCGATGGCGACCCTCAAGGTTCGACGGGTGAGCATCACCGGGAAACTGGGACACGGTGTCTACGCAAAGGACGTCACCCTCGCGATCATCCGGGAACTCGGGGTCAACGGTGGCGTGGGCTACGCGTACGAATATGCGGGCCCCGTGGTCGATGCCATGACGATGGAAGAGCGCATGACCTTGTGCAACATGGCGATCGAAGGGGGTGCGCGCTGCGGGTACGTGAATCCCGACGAGACCACCTTCGAATACTTGCGCGGTCGCGCAAGGGTGCCCCAGGGTGAGGCGTTCGACCGCGCCGTCGCGGTATGGCGCGGCATCGCCAGCGACTCCGGCGCCGAGTTCGACGACGAAATCGAACTCGCCGGAGAATTGATCGAACCGACGGTGACCTGGGGAATCAACCCAGCCCAGAACATTGGCGTGGGGGGACGCATCCCGAATCCCGCGGAAGTGCCCGATGAAGAACGGGCATCGATCACCGAAGCCCTCGACTACATGGACCTGACCCCGGGCAAGCGAATTTCCGGCACGCCAATCGATGTTGCGTTCATCGGGTCCTGCACGAACGGTCGCATCTCCGACATGCGCGAGGCCGCTCGAGTCGCCAAGACCGGCAAGGTGAAGCCCGGTGTGCGAGCGCTCGTGGTTCCAGGTTCCCACGAGGTCGCGAGGCTGGCCGAGGCAGAAGGACTCGATGAGATTTTTCGACAGGCCGGCTTTGAGTGGCGAGAGCCGGGGTGCTCCATGTGCCTGGCGATGAATCCCGACAAGCTGCGGGGACGAGAGATCTGTGCGTCTTCAAGCAATCGAAATTTCCAAGGACGACAGGGCTCTCCCACCGGGAGAACGCTGCTGATGTCACCGGCCATGGTGGCTGCGGCCGCGATCGCCGGCAAAGTGGTCGATGTAAGGGAGGTCCTCTAGTCATGGCAGTACGTTCGATCGACAAGGTCATGGGCCATGCTTGCGTCCTGCGCGGAGACGACATCGATACCGACCGCATCATCCCGGCGCGCTTCATGAAGGAAGTGACGTTTGACACCATGGGCGAGCACCTGTTCGAGGACGCTCGCAAGGCGGCCAAGGGCAATCACGCCCTCGACAACGATGCCTACGAGGGTGCGCAGATTTTGATCGTCGGCAAGAACTTCGGCTGCGGATCGTCTCGGGAGCACGCCCCCCAGGCGTTGATGCGATTCGGATTCAACGGCTTCGTCGGTGCATCGTTCGCCGAGATCTTCGCGGGCAACTGCACCGCGCTGGGCCTCGTCTGCGTAACCCTGGACGACGACCCCCTGGCCAAGTTGATGGACAGCGTCGAACTAGACCCGGAACAGGACGTGACGATCGACCTCGAAACTCGCACGCTCAGCTACCGAGGCGGCACCATCCCCATCCATATCGACGACGGCAGCCGCATCCAATTTCTCGAAGGAACTTGGGATGCGATGGGATTGCTGCTGGAAGCGCAGGATCAAATCGAGACCACGGGAAACGCTCTGCCGTACATCGCCGGCTACTGACCCAAACTCTCTATCCAATCCCCCTACTGACCGCGCGTCCACCGCGAACGAAGGGCCCAAGGTTTGACTCCTGCAAACGAGTACGCCGAGGAACTCGAGGTTGCCCTGGTGGCCTCGCAGCGAGCGGGCGAACTCGTGGCGCGATGCTTCCGTGACGGACCCGAGTCGTGGGAGAAGTCCAAGGGAAATCCGGTCACCCAAGCCGATCTCGACGCCGACGCGTTGATCCGAGAAATTCTCGCGCAAGCATTTCCAGACGACGGTTTCCTCACGGAAGAATCCACCGACGACCACTCCCGTCTCGAGAAAGCTCGCGTCTGGATCATCGACCCCATCGACGGAACCCGCGAGTTTGCCAAACAGATCCCAGAATTCGCAATCTCCATCGGTCTCGTCACAGACCAGCGACCGGTCGTGGGCGTCGTGCACAACCCCATTGCCGAAGTCACGGTCTCGGGACGGTTGGGGCACGGGGTCTACAAGAACGGCCAGCCGGCAGGCGTCTCGGATTGCAAAACCCTCGCCGGTGCCCGGGCCGCGGTCAGTCGCAGCGAGGAAAATGCCGGCAAGCTCGAGCCCTACGCCCCACTGTTCGGCGAACTCCGCCCGATGGGTTCGATTGCGTGGAAGCTCGCCCTGGTCGCGTGTGGCGACGCGGACTTCAACCTTTCGGTAAAGCCGAAGAGCGAATGGGATGTCTGCGCCGGAGATCTGCTGGTTCACGAAGCCGGGGGGGGATATGTCGACTTCGCCGGTCAGGTCCTGCGATACAACCAACCCGACGCCCTACGCGAAGAGTCGATGATTGCCGGATCGCGGCGACTGATCGAAGAGTTCTTGGCTAGTACCTAGTACTTGCGCACTGCCTCGGCCAAGGACATCACGACCTTCTTGGCGTCGCCGAAGATCATCATCGTATTGTCCTTGAAGAAGAGCGGATTTTGAATGCCGGCAAAGCCGGGATTCATGCTGCGCTTGATCACGAAGACATGCTCGGCAGAATCCACGTTGAGGATGGGCATGCCGTAAATGGGGCTTCCCTTATCATCCCGCGCCGAAGGATTCACGACATCGTTTGCGCCGATTACGAGCGCCACGTCCGTTTCGGGAAACAGCGGGTTGATCTCGTCCATTTCGATGAGTTGGTCGTACGGAACATCCGCTTCCGCGAGCAGCACATTCATATGCCCGGGCATGCGGCCGGCCACTGGATGAATGGCGAACTTTACGTCGATCCCCTTTTCGCCCAGGGTGTCGGTCAGGTCCCGCACCGCGTGCTGTGCCTGGGCAACCGCCATGCCGTAACCCGGCACCACGATCACCGTCTGGGCGCTCGAAAAGATCACCGCAGCGTCTTCCGCCGTGTAGGAGATGACGTTGCCTTGCTCTTGAACTTCACCGCTCGATTTGCCGGTTTGCCCGGCCGATCCGAAGGCGCCGAAAATGACGTTGCCGATCGAGCGGTTCATCGCGACACACATGATCTGCGTCAAGATCAGGCCGGATGCCCCCACCAGCGAGCCACTCACGACCAGCGTGCTGTTGTCGAGCACGAAGCCGGTCGCGCAGGCGGCAATACCGGAACAGGAGTTCAACAGCGAGATGACGACCGGCATGTCCGCGCCGCCGATCGGGATCACGAGCACCACGCCGAGCACGAGAGAGATGCCGACGAGAGCATAGAAGGCGTCTAGGTTGCCGGTGTTCATCACCACCAGAGCAGCAACTCCCAGCATGCTCAGGCCGAGGGCCCCGTTCACGAACTGCTGTCCCGGGTAGCGGATCGCAGCGCCTCCGATCAGCTCCTGAAGCTTGGAAAAGGCCACCAGACTGCCGGTCAATGTGATCGAACCGATCAGGACTGAGATCACGATGGCAATCGGAACGATCCCTTCCAGTGTCGTGCCGGTTGTGTCCGAACCGAAGATCTCGGCCGAGGCGACCAGCGCAGAAGCTGCACCGCCGAAACCGTTCAGCAGAGCGACCATCTGGGGCATCGCGGTCATTTCGATGCGCAGTGCGAGCACCGAGCCCGCCAGAGCCCCCACGACGATACCCGCCATGATCACCCCGTAACTGACGACAGAGGCGTCGGCCAGGGTTGCGACGATGGCGATGAGCATGCCCACCGCAGCCTGGAAGTTGCCGGTGACCGCGGTCTTGGGGGAAGACAGATTGCGCAGACCCAGAATGAACAGGATCGCCGCAACCAGATATGCGGATTGAATCAGAGTCGGCGTCATGACTTGCTCGGCTTCTTCTTGAACATGGAGAGCATGCGGTTGGTCACCAGGAAGCCACCGACCACGTTGACCGTGGCCATCACAATGGCGATGAACCCCAATATCGTGGAGAGGGTTCCGTGGTCACTCCCGGCGGCCAGGATCGCGCCCACGATGGTGATGCCGGAAATGGCGTTGGAACCGGACATCAACGGCGTGTGCAACAACGGCGGAACCTTGGTGATGATCTCGACTCCGACGAACAGGGCCAGAACCAGGATGGTCAACGCTGCAATGGCGGGCGCTTCGAGCATGAGCCTTCTCCTTGGCTTTACGTTTGCCGTACTGCTGGATTCGTTCTGACTTATCCGTTCGCTTCGAGGCGGGAACGGATCATTTCGCTGACCACTTCACCCCGGTACGAAACCAGGGTGCCGCTGGTAATTTCGTCCTCTCGATCGATCACCAGTTTGCCATCGTCGAGCAGGTGCCCGAGGAAGGTTGTCAGGTTCTTCGAATACATCTGGCTTGCGTGAGCGGGAACTTCGGAAGGAAGATTGGTGTGGCCGATGATCGTCACACCGTTTACCACGATGTCTTTATCCGCTTCGGTGAGTTCGCAGTTGCCGCCCTTCTCGGCGGCCAGATCGACCACGACGGAACCGGGTCGCATATTCGCGACAGCTTCCGCAGTGATCAAAAGCGGCGCCTGGCGGCCGGGAACCAGCGCGGTCGTAATCACAATGTCAGAGGCCGCGACGTGTTTGCCCAACTCCCGACGTTGCTTGACGTAGAACTCTTCCGTCTCGGCCTTGGCATAGCCGCCGCTGTCCTCGGAATCGCCTGAATCCAGGTCCAGCTCGATGAACTTGGCCCCGACACTCTGAACCTGCTCTCGCACCGCCACCCGGGTGTCGTACGCGGAGGTAATGGCTCCGAGTCGCTTCGCACTGCCCAGCGCCTGCAAGCCCGCCACACCCGCACCAATGATGAACGCCTTCGCAGGACGCAGCGTACCCGCCGCCGTCACCATCATTGGGAACACCCGAGGCAATGCCATCGCGGCCAGCAAGACCGCGCGATAACCGGCGATCGTGCTCTGAGAAGACAACACATCCATCGACTGGGCCCGGCTGATGCGGGGCATCAACTCGACCGAGAATGCGCTCACATTGCGTGCGGCGAGCTGCACGGCCAGTTCGGGAATGTCTAGCGGTTTGAGCAGACCGATCAGGGCGGTGCCTTCGCGCAGCGCCGTAATTTCATCTCCCTGCGGCGGCTGCACCTTGATCACGATGTCGGCGACAGCGTAGAGTTCGGCGGCGCTGGCGGCGAGCTTGGCCTCTGCGTCCGTGTAGCTTGCGTCCGTGAATCCGGCGGCGACACCCGCGCCGGATTCGATCAGCACATCGACTCCCAGCTTCTTCAGGGCTTTGACGCCTTCGGGGACCAACGCCACCCGGCGCTCGTCGGCTGCAGTTTCCTTCGGGACTCCGATGATCACGTCATCCACTCCAACAACCCCTCGGGAGAGGTCTGGTCTGGTCTAACCCAATCCGGGGAAATCCCGGACGCTCATTGCTAGCTGGCGAACTGTATTTGTAGGTGATTTTTGATTCATTGGTAGGGTTCCGCCCCAGCGGACTTTTGAGATGAGGCAAAGACATCCGAAAAGCCGCGTTGTCACGCGGGCTTGCTAGTGTTGTCGCCCCTTCGGCCGAGGAACTTCCATGAGCGAAAACCTGCGCGTCCTGCACAAGAAGACCGGCAACTTCTTGGAGGATTTTGGGCCCGGGCAAGTCTTGCGACATCGTGGGGGAAAGACCGTAACCGATGGACTCTTTGCAACCTTCGGCGATTTCTCATTTGCAACCCATCCCTGTTCGAAGAACCGACGCTTCGCCCAGGCTCACGGGTACCGAGACCTCGTGTGTCCGCCTGGCCTGGTGATGCTCGTCGCGTTCAGCCAGACCGTCGGAGACATATCTGAAAACGCGCGCGCCAACCTCGAGTACATCAACATGCGCTTCGGTGCACCGGTGTATCCTGGCGACACGATCGAAGTCGAAACCAAGATTCTCGGGGTGAGGCCCTCTGCCAGCCGACCCAATCTCGGGATCGTTCATGTCCAGTCGACCGCGCGCAAGAACATTGGCGGCAGCGACGAAGCCATCGTGTTGACCTTCGAGCGCAAGGTGCAGGTATTCAAGGGCGACGCCGATGCCACGATCGACGGCTTCGAACTCGAACCGGACGCAATCGATTGCGAGTTGTGGCTCCCGGAGTACGACGCCAAGAACAACTACGCAGAAATCGCACACCTCGCTGGCGACGACGGCTTCTTCGAAGATTTCGAGCCCGGCACCCTGCTGGCACATTCCCGCGGTCGAACCGTGACCAGCGAGCACATCCACCTCACAGGCATCCTCGACAACACGTCACAGGTGCACTGCAACCAACACATGATCGATCTGGACCCCGAGCGCTATCTGGGGGGCCAACTCGTCATCTACGGTGGCATCCCGTTTGCGCTCTGCCTGGGAATTTCCGGCCCGGATATCGGCGACAACACCCTGGGCGATGTCCTCTACAAGACCGGTCGACACACCGCCCCGCTCGCCGCGGGAGAGACTGTCTTCGCCTCAACGGAAATATTGGCCAAGCGCGATCACCCTCAACGCTCGGACCTGGGGATCGTCGAATCGCGATTGTACGGCCACAAGTTCAATCTCGAAGAGGGCGCCAACTACGACGACGCTCCCCCGGGCTACAAAAAAACCAAGATCTTCGAACTAGACCGCGCCGTCATCGCAAAAAGACGATCTCACTACACCTAGCCGAACGCCCCTAAATGCTCTCGAGAATCAAAGCAGCACACCCGTCACCAATCACGAGCTCAAACCCCGTCCCCGCTTCAAGCCCGCTATCGCGAACCGGCGGCCCCAGTTCCACCATGATCCCCTCTCGCTCGAGCATCGCAACTGCGTTTCCACCGACCACGTTGAGAAACTCTCCAATCCCGTCGTAGATGAGATCGGAGCTCAGACGGCTTGCCTCGAGCCCAGAGACGCGCGACGCAATCCGTCGTCCAAAGACTTCATCAAACACGAGGGTCATGATGAGGCCGGGATTCCCGCTCATTGCGACGCCAACACCCATTGGATAGGAACACAGTTCGGACATCGGCTGGCCTTCGCCGATCTTCAACGGCATCTTGGCCAAACGCAGGCAGAATACGGGAAGGAGATCCAGCACCAGATTTGCTGCGGGGTTGTGCTCGAATTCTGGAACTCGGTCTCGCCGACCGGGCTCGTAGGGAGACTGATCGAGCTTGAACTGATCCAGTAGCGTTGGCAGGCGATCCGCGGGGAGACTCTCCAGCCGCACCAACGCTTCACCTACAAAGAGCCGAGATTCTCGCTGGATCGCGATGATTTCGTAGAGTTCGGGCAATTTGAGCAACCCCATTTCCACGGCGAGCTTGCCGAACTGTCGATTCCGCGTGCGCTGCAGAATATTGATCGAATCGGCGTCTGCCTGGCACAGATATCCCTTCTGATATCCCGATCTCCCCGAGTTGCTTGTTTTCGGAGTCCATCAGCTCCAGGGCTTCGCGGAGCTGCCCGGCGTCGATTTCTCCTTGCTCTATGAGAAATTGACCGAAGAACTTGACCGCCATCCCCCTAGCCCCGTGAATCTGCGCTGTCTCGCCACGCAAGTTCCGACTCGAAGAGGGCTTCGAGCATCCGATTGTCGATCGGCTTGCTGATGACCTGAATGGCGCCGAGTCTAAACGCTTCTTCCGCCTTCGAGGCCGAACCGGCTACCGAAGAGAACATCGCAACTCGCGTTTCTGGGAAATTTGCGTTGATCACCCGCAACGCCGCGAGTCCATCCATACCGGGCATGACGATGTCCATGATCGCGAGGTTCGGGGACTGGTCGCGGACGATGCGAATCGCTCCGGTCCCGTCACAGGCCGTCGCGACGACCTCTACGCCGTCGAGGGTACCGACCAACTCCTCGAGTTGGGCGAGCACAATCTTGCTATCGTCGATGAGTACGACAGTAAGTGATTTGGGGTTGGTCATTCGATCCCGCTTGCAGCTAATTTGATCAGACATCGACCATTCTGGCTATCGGGTTGAGGGCTCATCGAAACTGCGACGAGGCTAAAAGCCGGTTGGATTGCTCGTCGCAATGGGTAGCCATAGATTACGCGAACGACTCAGGAGAACTCCCTATGCGAAGTGCCAAGGATTTCTTTCAACCGCTCGCCCTCGGAGCCCCGACACCGCTGCGCGAAATTCCTCTGCGCCCGTCGCGCATGATTCACTTCTTCGACCCGAGCAATCCCAAAATGGTCGACAAAGTTCCGCAGATTGCACGCAAGTGCGACGTGTTGCTTGGCAATCTCGAAGATGCCATCAAGCTCGAAAAGAAAGAAGCCGCACGGGAAGGCCTAATCCAGATCGCCAGCAACACCGATCTCGGTTCCTGCCAGCTATGGACCCGCATCAACAGCCTCGATTCGCCTTGGATGCTCGACGACATCACCCGTCTGGTGCTAGAGATCGGCGACAAACTCGACGTCATCATGGTGCCCAAAGTCGAAGGGGCGTGGGACATCCATTACGTGGATCGATTGCTCGCTCAACTCGAAGCGAAGGCGGGGCTGAAAAAACCGATACAGCTTCACGCCATATTGGAAACC
Organism: Myxococcales bacterium; assembly: GCA_022563535.1. Classification (NCBI taxonomy): domain Bacteria; kingdom Pseudomonadati; phylum Myxococcota; class Myxococcia; order Myxococcales; species Myxococcales bacterium. The sequence continues at coordinate 45,901 of JADFNE010000014.1, read as the reverse complement.
GCACTCGGGGTCACGAACGTCGAAGAAATCTGCGGAGCATCGCCCCGCATGCAGGGCCTTTCCCTGGGACCCGCCGACCTCGCTGCGAGTCGCAGAATGAAAACGACCCGAGTCGGTGGTGGCCATCCTGGATATCTCGTGCGCACGGACCCGGTAGAAGGCGCTCCGGACTCGGCACGGGTCTCGGCCCAACAGGACTTGTGGCACTACACCTTGGCCCGCATGGTCGACGCCTGCGCGGCCAACGGCATCTATCCCTATTACGGACCCTTTGGAGACATCAAAGACGAGTTGGCCTGCGAAGACCAGTTCCGCAATGCATTCCTGATGGGCTGCGTCGGAGCCTGGAGTATCCACCCGTCACAGATCTCGATCGCACGGCGCGTCTTCAGCCCACCCACCGAGGAAGTTCTGTTTGCCAAGCGTGTCGTCGAAGCCATGGGCGACGGTTCCGGTGCCGCAATGCTGGATGGCAAAATGCAGGACGACGCCACGTTCAAGCAGTGCAAGGTGATGATCGATCTGGCGCGCATGCTGGCCGATGGCGATCCGGAACTCAAAAAAGCGTACGAGTTCTAGCAGTCCATCGCCCTGCCCTCGCAGCTCTCAGGACAGGGAAAGCATCCGTTCGATCGGAACCTGTGCCCTGACGCGAATCGACTCCTCGACCTCCACCTGGGAGGTGAGGTCTCGCAGTGCCAGGTAGAGCTTTTCGAGGGTATTGAGGCGCATGTAGGGACACCGGTTGCAAGCGCAGCTTTCGTCCATGCCGGGTGACTGGAACAAGACCTTGTCCGGCACTTGTTTCCAGATCGAGTGAAAGACACCGTCCTCGGTCGCGATGATCGACGGGATCTCCGGTGTCTCGACCGCTCGCTTGATGATCCCCGTGGTCGAGGCGATGAAGTCGGCCTGGTCGAGCACCGCCTGATCGCATTCGGGATGCGCCAGAACCTCCGCATCGGGGTGCTGCACCTTGAGTTTCGCCAGACCCTTCGCACTGAACAACTCGTGGACGACGCACGCCCCCTGCCACACGATCAGATCTTCTCGCTTGGCTTGCTTGCCCACGTAGCGAGCCAGGTGGCGATCCGGCGCAAAGATGATCGGGCAATCGCCCAGGTGTTCCACCATTTTGACGGCGTTCGACGAGGTGCAGATCAGATCGCTCATGGCCTTGACTTCGGCCGAGGCGTTGATGTAGGTCAGCACTGCCGCACCCGGATGCTGATCGATGAAGTCGCGAAACGCATCGGCCGGGCATCCGTCCGCCAATGAACAGCCGGCATCGAGATCTGGAACCACCACGGGCTTGTCCGGATTCAAAATCTTCGCGGTCTCGGCCATGAAGTGCACGCCGCAAAACGCAATGACATCACAATCGGCCTGCTGAGCGGCCTGGGCCAAGGCGAGCGAGTCCCCCACCACATCGGCGAGATCCTGGATCTCGGATTCCTGGTAGTAGTGGGCGAGGATGATCGCAGAACGTTCGCGTTTCAGTTCGAGAATCGCGTCCTCGATGTCATGAGGAATGTCGTGCGGTGTAGTTTTGGGTGTAGTTTTGGAGGGTGGTGCGGACATGAACGTGACTTTCCCGTTGGTGTTCACGGACTATTTTGCGGGGAGATTGTAGCGAGTGGGGGGCGGGAAGATCAAAGATCCCAGAAAAAATCCTTGTTCGTGAGTCCCCCCTCGGCCTCGCTTTCCGAAGCCGCCGCCCGGGCGTCGCCCTCCTCGAACACATCGTCGCCGGATTCAATCAGATCGAACTGCTCTTCGAGATCGGCCGTTTCGTTTTGCCAGTACTCCTCAGTTCCGAAATGGGGGAATGCGTCGGGGAACGCCGGATCCTCCCAGCGCTTGGCGATCCAACCGGCGTAGAAGATGAAGCGGAAAGCGCGCAGGGGTTCGATCAACTCGAAACTGCGGTGGTCGAAGGGACGAAATTGTTCGTAGGCTTCGACCAGGCGATCGCGCTGGCGGTGCGCCTCGATGTCGCGCCCCGGGATCATCATCCAGACATCGTGCACCGCTGGGCCGATCATCATGTCGTCGAAATCGAGAAAGGACCAACCCGCGTCGTTGCGCAGGATGTTGCCGCGGTGGCAATCCCCGTGAATTGGAAGCAGTTCAATTCCGCCGACGCGTTCTTCGTACACGCTGACCACCGCTTCGACGACCTCGCGGTAGCGTTTGGCGACGCTCGGAGGCAGAAAGCCACGGTCTTCAAGCAGCGAAAGCGATGCCAGGGGAAGGGTTGCGGCATCGAGGGTTGGACGATGCTTTATTTGAGTCGCCGCACCCGTGTTGTGAATGCGTGCGAGCAGCCGGCCCAGCACGTCGACCTCGTGGTCGGCGAGTTCGTCGGGCGAGCGCCCCCCAGTCCGCGGCCAGATGGCATAGAAAATGTCTTCAATCTCGTGCACGGTTTCGCCGTCGTCGAAGACCAAGGGCGCACACACGGGAATTTCTGCGTCGCGCAGGGCAAAGAGCATCCGGTGTTCGTCGAGGATGGTCTCCCGACTCCAGCGTCCGGGTCGGTAGAACTTGATCACGACCGGGTTTCCTTCTTCGAGACGCACGTCGTAGACCCGGTTTTCCAGGGCGTTCAGTGCCATGCAATGGCCTGTCGTCTGAAAGCCTTCGGATTCGACCGCCTCGAGTACCCGGTCTGGACTGATGCGAAAGAAGAACTCTGACTGTGCCATCAATCAGTAGTCTCCGAGTTCGCTCTCCAGTTGTCGCTCCAGATCTGGATCGATGACGGAGTCACTGGCGGAGTCGTTGACGCTGACCGGTTCAGCTCCGAGCGCAGCCGCGGCATGGCTCCCGGTCGTGAGGCGGCGAAGGATGAGCACGACAACGGGCCCGCCGATCACGAAGAACGCGATGGGGACGACGTATGCGGTGAGTCCCCAACCCTCCGCCCGCGGTGCGGCCAGGAGTACGTCGCCAAAGCGCTCCGCAAGCATCATGCGCACGTCCGCTTCGCTCACCCCCGCTGCCGCCTGGGTGAGGATCCAGAAGCGCAGATCGGTCGCCTGTGGACTCGGACATTCGGCGAGGGTGCGCCCCGGGCAAAACGGGCTCATCAGATCATGCGCCATCGCATAGCTCCACGGGGGAGCGCCTTCGATTGCCGAGGCAGTGCCGGCGCAGAACCCCAAAACGAGCACGGCCCCGACGATCGACAGCAAGGCGGTGCGACGCCCGCGCGAATACCGCACGTTCAGATATCCCACTTCAATTGCGCGGCAGCGGCGGGGTCTTCCCCGCGCACGGCCTGACGTGGTGCCTCGGCGATCACTCGCGAGCCCGGCTTGATCGAACTGGTGATCCAGACGTTGCCGCCGATCACACTGCCGGCGCCGATCACCGTATCGCCGCCCAGAATCGTGGCGCCTGCATAGATCGTGACATCGTCTTCGACCGTCGGGTGGCGCTTGTGCCCTCGGAGCGATGGACCGTCGCGCAGAGAGGCCGCGCCCAGGGTTACACCTTGATAGAGACGCACCCGGTCGCCCACTTCGGCGGTCTCTCCGATCACCACCCCTGTTCCGTGGTCGATAAAGAAGTATGAACCAATCGTGGCTCCGGGGTGGATGTCGATTCCGGTCGTGCTGTGGGCGTACTCGCTCATGATCCGGGGCAGTGTGGGCACGCCCAGGAGGTGAAGCTCATGGGCGATGCGATGGACTGTCAACGCCTGGAGCGAGGGATAGGAAACCGCAATCTCGGTATAGCTCTGAGAAGCCGGATCACCCTGGTAGGCCGCCTCGACATCGAGGGCCAACTTGTTGCGAACCTCGACCAACTTGCTCATGAATTGACGGGTCAGGGCTTTGGGTTCAGCCCCCCCCGGCAGCTCGATTTCGCACAACAGCTGCGCAAGCCCTCGTGCGAGTTCGGGTACTTCGCCGCGCAGGGATTCTTCGTCGCGCTGATACAGGATCAAACGCTTGGCGAATTCAGTCCAGGAAATGGCTTCGGCGGGATCGACGATCCCTCCGCACGCCGCCTGGGAAAGCGCGTCTTCTGCGCACCGGGTGAGGGACTCGACGACGCCTTCGAATTGATCGTCATCACCCACGAGACGTGGCCCGTTCCTTGCTTCTGCGTTCTTGCCCGTCATCGCCTGATCCTTTCTTCACTGGCGCGTCGGACAAGTCTAGCAGCCCGCCCCAAAACCCCCGCCTTCGCCAGGCGACCGCTCTTGGGCCGCTCCCTGGCCCTTCGGAGGCCACATCGGCATCCGCGCGTGGCAGCCCGGATTCGGATTGAGTACCTCTTCTCTGTAGCTCATTTCTATTTTTCATTTTTCGATTCTTCTGAGTGACGCCATGACAGTGTACAGCCACTCGCGCCTCTCCAGCTTCGAGAAGTGCCCCAAGCAGTTCGAGTACAGGTACATCCTCGAGATCCCGTCTGAAAGCGAGGGGATCGAGGCTTTCATGGGCAAGCGGGTTCACGAAGTCCTCGAGCGGCTGTATGAATTCGTCGGGCAAGGTCAGATCCCCTCCCTCGAACAGGTGATCTTCCGCTACCACGCTTTCTGGGACGAAAACTACGACGTCAAGCGCGTGAAGATCGTGCGCCAGGGGACGCCAGTTTCCTTCTACCGCGACCTGGGCGTGCGCTGTATCGAGTACTACTACCGCCGCTTCCATCCCTTCGATCACACCGAGACGCTCGGAATCGAAGAAGAGGTGACGTTCGACCTCGGCGACAAGAAGAGCGAAAAGAACGGCGACGAAAATGACGGCAAATCAACTGGCTACGCCATGCGGGGCGTGATCGACCGGGTTGTGCGGGGATCGGACGGCGCGATTGAAATCCACGACTACAAAACCGGGCGCTACGTCCCGCCCCAAAAGGACTTGAACAACGACCGCCAACTGGCGCTCTATCAATTGGGACTGCTCGAGCGCTACGGAGAAGAACAACCCTATCGCCTGGTGTGGCACTACTTGCAGCGCCGGGAGCAGCGAACCTCGACGCGGACCCCCGAACAGCTGAAAACCCTGCGCAGCGAAACCAGAGGCCTGATCGACCGCATCGAAGCGGCGACGGAATTCCCCGTACGACGCAACAAACTCTGTGATTGGTGCGAGTACAACGAACGTTGCTTCCGCGAGCATCCCCAATGAGAATGTCGCGCAAGCCACTGTCCGCTCCGGGCTGTCGCTCGATCAAAGTGGCGCGCAGGCGATCGTAGAGCCGCAGCTCACGGGGGGTGGTTCGATCTCAACCCCCGCCCTTCCCATCCCGGTGAACTTAATTTCGCCATTCCGTGCTATATGGTGTCCCCCAGAGGGGTCTTCTTGGTCGAGCAAACCGCACAGTTCCAGGAATTGCAAATTCCACTCGTGGCACCGATTCACGGGAACGAGTCTATTTCGGCTGTTCTGGGCATCCCCGAGTGGTGGCCCACCTGCCAGCGCATTGCGATGGTGATCGCCCACGACGCAGATTCCGATCTGCACCACCCTTTGCTCGAACACCTGCAAGACCGGCTGACCAACGAAAGGTTTCTGACCCTTCGCTTCAATTTTCCCTTTGCGGAAGCCCGCGAGCCCGCCAGCGCCGACACTGGCGAAATGCTGATCCGCACCTTCCGCACGGCAATCGCCGCCCTGCACCGGGACCCGACCACCTCCCCTGCCCACGTGTTCATTGGAGGACACGGGCTGGGAGCTCGAGTCGCGGCGCAGATCGCCACGAGCCAGATTCGCATTGGGGGGACGTTTCTGATCAGCTTCCCACTGCACGCGGCAGGCGAGCCGGAGGCCATCAGCGCGGAACAGCTCTACCGCATTACCTCTCCCACGCTCTTCGTGCAGGGAAGCCGCGATCACCAATGCGACATCGGATCCCTGGTCAAGACCGTGCGCCGCATGGGGACGACGACCGAGATCCGCAGTGTGCAGGACGCCGACGCGAACTTTGCCGTCCCGGGAGAATCGCTGCGCAGCAGCGACGAGATCTACGACGAGGTCTGCCAGTACCTGCTCGATTGGAGCGACAAGCACTACAGCGCGATCTAGCGCGATCTGACCTGCCCCTGAGCCTCAATTGACTTTCTTTTGCACCCCTGCCCAAGCTCTGGGCAGTGCTGGCTCGGGGCCTCCTGAGCGAGTTTGCGGCCCCCGTTGAAATGCCACGAATCGTCCGTTAGGGTTCCGGCGCTCTTCAGGGCTCCGGGACGAACCCGTTGCGAGCCCAGTTCAAAATCACAGCAACTCCGGAGGTTTCCCCCCATGAAGGTCATGGTGTGTCTAAAACAGGTCCCGCATCAGGACGCCCGCTTGGAAGTCAACGCCGACGGCACCTGGATCCAGGACAGCAACATCAAGTTCGAAATCAATAGCTACGACACGTACGCGTTGGAGCAGGCGCTTCAACTCAAGGATGCCGGTGAAGCTGACGTGTTCGTCGTTTCCATCGGTCCCGACCGCGTCACCCAGGCCCTGCGAACCTCGCTTGGCATGGGCGCAGATCGAGCCATCCACGTAAACGACGAGGATGCCGACGCATCGGACGTGCTCGGTTGCGCAAAGATCCTGGCCGCAATCGCAAAAGAAGAAAATCCCGATCTCATTTTCACGGGCTTCATGTCTGACGATGGCAACTCATCCGCAGTCCCGGCCATGCTGGCCGAGATGCTCGATATGCCCTCTGCCACCGGCGTGCTCCATGTCGAGGTCGGTGACAGTGTCAAAGTTGAACGCGAACTCGAAGGCGGTGCCCTCGATGTCATCGAGCTTCCGCAACCCTGTGTCGTGGCGATTCAGACGGGCGCCAATCAGGTCCGCTACGCCTCGCTCAAGGGCATCATGCAGGCCAAGAAAAAGCCCCTGGACGTGAAGACCATGGCCGACCTGGGCGTCGCAGATCAAGCGGGCGCCGGTGCGGTCAAGTCCAAGATCGAAAAGATCTTCGTTCCCCCGAAGAGCGACAGCGCGGAGATCCTCGAAGGATCGACCGACGAAGTCGTCGGGCAACTCATCACCAAGATCAAAGAGCTCGGGCTTCTCTAAGCCGACGGAAGAGAGATTTACAATGAGCAGTGTTCTCGTCGTAGCAGAAATCAATGACGGAAAACTACGCGACGCCAGCCTCGAGTTGGTGGCGTTTGCACATAAAGTGGCCGGGGGCAGCGACCGCGAGGTCAAGAGCCTCGTGATCGGGAGTGGCGTCGAAGCCATCGCGAGCGACCTGGCCAGCAAGGGCGGAGGAGAGACCTATCTGGTCGATTCCCCCGAAGCTGCAAACTACGGCGTCGAAGTTTTCCGGAACGCCATCCTGGCGGCGGTCGAGGCGTCTGGTGCAGACCTCGTGCTGCTGTCCAACACGCCGACGGGTTGGGATGTCGCCCCGCGCATCGCCGCCAAACTCGATTGTGCATTCGTCAGCGATTGCACGAACATCGAAGCCAGCGGTTCGGGCCTGACCCTCACCCGCCGGATCTTCAACGGCAAGCTCGACGCCCAGCTGAGCGTCGCAGGCCCAGCGGTCGCCACCGTACAGCCCGGCGCAATGGAGCCCTTCGCAGGTTCTTCGGACGGTGCGGTGAACAAATTGGACGTCGATCTGAGCGGATCCAAGGCCAAGTTTGTCGAGATCAAGATGGGTGAGACCACCGGTATCGACCTCACCAAGGCCGATGTCGTAGTGTCCGGCGGCCGTGGTGTGGGCGACCCGGAAAAGTTCCCGGAGATCATCCTGCCCCTGGCCGACGCTCTGGGCGGCGCAATGGGTGCCTCACGTCCCGTGGTGGACGCCGGCTGGCTCCCCCACGCGCACCAGGTCGGATCTTCGGGTCAGGTCGTGACCCCGAAGCTCTACATCGCCTGCGGCATCAGCGGTGCGATCCAGCATCTGGTGGGCATGAAGGGTTCGAACTACATCGTCGCCATCAACCAGGACGCCGACGCGCCGATCTTCGAAGTGGCCGATGTCGGAATCGTGGCCGATTTGTTCGATATCGTTCCCGCGCTCACGGAGGCCGTCGCAGCCGCGAAGGGTTGACGATTCCGATCACGCGATCGTGAGTTCAGGGCTCGCAAACCAGATGTTTGCGGGCCCTTTCCCTTTTCGATTTCCGTTCTCCGATCGCGTGTGGGGAGAGCAGTGGGCAATGGATGGCACACCCGGAATTCTCTTGAGTTGTGCCCTGGAAAAGCCCCGTGCTTCAAATCGTTGTTGACAATCATCATTGTCACGTCTACGAAAGTACTGGGCGAATAAAACGGCGGGCTACTAGTTCAAGTAACCTAATTGGATTCGCCGGATGTGTCAGATTGGGGGGTCCCCATTCCACGTCGAATTGCCTTCATCAATGAAAAAGGAGGCAGCGGCAAGACGACTCTTGTCGCGAACGTCGCCGCTCACTTGGCGCTTCGGCGCGGCCGGCGGACTCTCGCAATCGACATGGACCCGCAGGGGCAACTCGGCAAGGTTCTGGGTTTGGAAGTGCGTCGCCCCCGGCACAGCGCGATCGAACTTTTGGTAGACAGCATCCTGGGCGAAACCGTCAAGGCTTCGGAGCGACGAGGGGATCGAGACGCGCTTCCGAGGGCACTCCCGGCAATGTCTACACGAATTGCGAACCTCGATGTAATCGTCGCGAACAAGTCCTTGGCGCTTTTTCCAAATTGGACTGGGGGGCTGCTGACCGACGAGGATGCAACGAACCGCCTGGCCCAGACCCTCGACGCAGCCCCCAACACCTCGGACTACGACTTCATCCTGTTCGATGCACCCCCGTCCTTTGGGCCCCTCACGTTGAACATCCTGCGGGCCGTCGACGAGGTGGTGGTTCCAGTCCCCCTCACCTTTCTCGCCCTCGATGGATGCGCCGAAATGATGCGCACCCTGGAAATGGTGCGCAGTCGCTACGACAAACCCGGACTTCAACTCGTGATGGTGGTCCCGATGTTCTATCGCCGCACTCGACTCGCTCACGAAATCCTCAACAAGCTCGAACAGCGCTTCCCGAAAGAACTCTCTTTGGCCATTGTCGGCTACAACGTGAAAATTGACGAGGCCCAGTCTCGCGGCTTGTCGATCATCGAATTCGCGCCCAAGGATCGAGGCGCAGAGGTAATGGCGTCCATCGCCGAGGAACTCGAAGCGAGGCAACAACCCACGAGTTAAAAAAACAGTTGGACGGCCAATTGGCCAGACGAAAGGAGCCCCCCTCATGACTCATGCAACCGACACTGCCATTCTCCACTCGTCCAACTCTCAATCCCGCATAGCGCCCCGGGCGCTGCGCCGGCCCAAGCCCGCACTCGGCTCTGATCCGTTTGCCGTCGACAAAGATGAGCCAGACCCCTTCCTCGAAGGCATGCTGCTCTTGCGTCAGACCGACGCCATGCCAGCGGCGCGCAGGCCTCGAATCGATTCGCCCCGGCGCCCCGCGATTGCGGTCCGCAACCGAACGCAAGTCAAGGAACGCGAGTGGATCGAGGTGCCCGAACTTTCTGAGGTCGAGCTTCCCGATCGAACGAGTTGGGTCGATCGGCTGCTGAGCGACGAGGAACGGCGCCGGATCGCCTCGATTGCCCACCTGGCCGGTGGAGACGCCGCTTACGATCGGTTTGGTCTTTCCGCCGATGTCGTGCGGAACACGCTTCCGATCTTCACGGCGCTCTACCGGATCTACTTTCGCGTGCGCAGCTGCGGACACGAGAACATTCCGAAGCGTGGGCCCGTGATTCTCGCCGGAAACCACGCGGGGGTGCTTCCCTTCGACGCAGCGATGGTGGTGACCGACCTCTTGCTCAAGTGCGATCCGCCGCGCCTGGCGCGCACGGTGGTCGATCGCTGGGCGGGGACATTGCCGTGGGTCAACATCTTCTACGCTCGGGCCGGACAGGTGACGGGAAGCCGTGAGAATTTCGCCGACCTGCTCGCGAGCGGTCAGGCCGTGATGGTGCTCCCGGAAGGCATGAACGGCGCCCTCAAACCCTTCAGCGAGCGTTACCGCTTGCAGGACTTCCGCGTGGGCTTCATCGAACAATCCCTCGCCGCCGGCGCTCCGATCGTCCCGACTGCAGTCGTGGGAAGCGACGACCAGATGCCCGTACTCTTCGACCTCAGCAAATTTGCCAAACGATTCGGCATGCCCATGTTGCCCATCACTCCGACCTTCCCGTGGTTGGGTCCGCTAGGTCTGCTCCCCTATCCGGTTTCCTACGAAATCGTATACGGCGAACCCCTGCGATTCTACGAGCGCTATAGCGCCGAAGACGCTCGTGACCCGGAGCTTCTCCGCTTCTTGTCACGGCAAGTCCGACGCGCCGTGCAGCGGCTGGTCGATCAGCACCGATGAGTTCGATTCGAACCGAAGCGGCGTATGGGTGTCGCATTGCCGTTACCCACGCGGATTCGCCGATCGGTCGGCGCCTGGTCAAGAGCTTGTATCACGACCCGAGCGTCGAGCGCATCGTGGCACTCGGCCCCGGCCCGCCCCCGAGCGTCTTTGACCGGTTTCTGAGTTCCGACGAGCGCCGGCTCACGTATTCGCGAATCGATCTCGCGCGACATCGCAGCATGGCGACCTATTTCAATTCATCTCTGGTCAAGGAAGCGCGCATCGATTCGCTGATCTATGTCCCCGCCCACGGATGGCCGACCACGAGTGTTCCGCCCCTGGCCGGCGGCCTGACTTCGCAGACCGCCGAAGCTCGACTCGTGCTGAAGCATGCACTCGAATTGCGCGATCTCAACAACTTGATCTGTCTGGGCAGTGCGCTGGTGTATCGCCTGTCGCCTGGGAACGCCAACCTGTTCACTGAGTCGAGTGAGTTGGATCTGGCACCGGACACACCGCCGGAGATTCGCTGTTGGGTCAATGCCGACATGATTTTCCAGGGTGAGTTCCAGAACCCCGGACTGCGAGTCGTGCTGCTCCGGTTGCCATCGGTGGTGGGCACAGGCAGCGAGGTCTACTTCAACCCGATCCTGGCGGCGACGCTGAAGTCCCGCATTCGATCCATGGGGTTCGACCCGATCTGCGCCCTGGTGTCGGAAAAGGATGTCGTCCGCGCCATACAACTCGCGCTGCACGGCACGGCCCGAGGTGTGTTCAACATTGCGGGGTTCGAAACCGTCCCCCTGAGCGTCTTTGCCAAGTGGACGGGAGAACCCAGCGTGCCGATCCCCAGCGGATTGATCCCGTTGGCGTCACGCCTTTCAAGCTTCATGGGCGGGAGAGCCAGCGCCACGAGTGCGACCACACCCCACCTCAACTACGGATTCACCCTCGACACCGAACGCGCGCGACTGGAACTGGGCTTCGAGCCGGGCTACCGGATCGCCCCGGGCCCAATGGTCGACGGCCGCTTCCAGTTGGAGAGCGCCCCCATCTAGCGGGCCATCGGTTACACGTCTCTTGCACATCACGCTGATTTGGCTGAGAAATGCGTTCCCAACCGCTCTCAGCTATGCTGCGCGCCCTTTCCCATACGCTGCGAGATCAAGAATCGCGCGGGGAATTGCGATAGGGATAGATCGACGATGCACGGCCCAAAATCACCCCTTACACGAAAAGTGAAGACGAGCGGAAAATGGCACTAGGCACCTCTGACTTCAAGAACGGACTCAAGATCGACATCAATGGCTCGCCCTATGTCATCATCTATTTTCAACACGTAAAGCCCGGCAAGGGCGGCGCTTTCGTGCGCACCAAGATCAAGAACCTGCTCAACGGCAAGACCGTCGACAAGACGTTTCGTGCCGGCGAGAAGGTGAACGAAGCAGATATCGAAGAGAAGACCATGCAGTACCTCTACAAAGACGGCGAAAGCTGCATCTTCATGGACACCAAGGACTACGACCAGATCCCGATCTCGGACGAAGTGATCGGCAACAACGCAAAGTTCTTGCTCGAAAACGCCGAAGTCGATGTGCTCTTTTGGAAGGGAAATCCGGTCAACATTGAATTGCCTTCCTTCGTCGAAATCACCATTGCTCAATCGGACCCGGGCTTGAAAGGCGACACCAGCTCCGGGGCCACCAAGCCCGCTACGCTCGAAACCGGCGCGGTGATCCAGGTCCCACTCTTTCTCAAGGAAGGAGAGAAGGTCCGGGTCGATACCCGCACGGGAGCGTACGTCGAGCGAGTGAATTAGACCTCGACTTGGCTGCTCAGGCTCAACCGCCGAAGGTCAAGCGCGCAATCATTTTGGCGGGCGGCGGCGCCCGGGGCGCCTACGAAGCCGGCGTGCTCAACTACCTGTTCGAGGAATTGCCCAATCGCCTCGGGAAGCCGATCGATTTTGACGTGGTGTGCGGGACTTCGGTCGGCGCCATTCACGCCGCCTTCCTGGCGGCGACGGCAGACCGCGAGAGCGGACGCGGCGATTTGCTGAAGCAGATCTGGGATCGGATGCGGGTCGACGAGATATTTCGCTTCACGACTCGAGACATGCTTCAGATTCCCGGTCGACTGCTCGGCGTGCGACGGGTCGCTCGGCAACTGCGAGAAGGACAGCGTCCGGATCGTCTGTACGGGCTGCTCGACACGCGTCCACTCGAACGCCTCGTCCTCGAATCGATTCCCTGGCGCGGCATTCGCCGCAACCTGCGCGCCGGGCTGCTCGAAGCGGTCTGCGTCACCACCACCCAGATTGCGACGGGGCATGCGGTGGTCTTCGTCGAACAGAAGGAACGCAGCCTGCCCCATTGGGCGAGCCAGGGCAGCATCCGCATGCAACCCATTCGCCTGTCCCCGATGCACACCCTCGCCTCGGCGGCAATTCCCATGCTGTTCCCCGCCGTGCGGCTTGGATCGCGTTACTACGCCGACGGTGGACTCCGGCTCAATACGCCACTGGCCCCCGCGGTACGACTCGGAGCCAATCGCGTGCTGGTCATCGGAACCGGGCGCAACGTCGCCGCGACCGAGTCCGAAGAACTCGCCCAGCAGCGCACCGAAGGCTTTGGCAATCCCTTGTTCCTCGCGGGCAAGGTGTTGAACGCGCTGATGCTGAGCCCGGTCGACTCCGACCTCGCGCGACTTCATCTGATCAACCGCTTCATCAAAAATGGAGAAATGACCTTCGGCGAGGATTTTCTCGAGAAGGTCAATGCAACTTCGGTCGCAACCGGCGACGGGCGTCCGCTGCAGAAGATTCACGATCTGGTGATTCGCCCCTCCCAAGACCTCGGGATCATGGCAGGCCAACTCCTGACCGATTCCCGAAACGAGTTCTCACTCTCACCATTTTTGCGGGTCTTGATGCGCATGCTTGGAACGGGTGCCGAGGCGAGAGAGTCGGATTTACTTTCGTATTTGCTGTTCGACAAGGCCTACGCGCGACCCCTGATCGAACTCGGCCACCGCGACGCCCGGGAGCACGAGGACGAACTCGCCAGATTCTTTTCGGACGACCCGATGTAGCGCAGCTTCACCCTCGGTTAAGCTCCAGCGACCAGGCGGGAGCAAGGAGGGGGCAAGCATGCGGGGAGATCAGCTCGCGCGACAGTGGCAACTCATTCAGCGCCTGGCCAAGACCCGCACAGGCGTTGGACTCGACGAATTGGCCGACGACCTCGACTGCGTCCGCCGCACTGTGTATCGCGACCTCGACGCGCTGATGTACGCCGGCTTCCCCGTCGTGAGCGAAAAGCGGGACAACCGCGTCTTCTACCGTTTCATGGACTCGTTCCGCCTGGGCGACGTTCCCTTTACACCCGATGAACTCCTCGCACTGGCATTCAGCGAAGATCTACTGCGGGTGCTCGAGGGCACGGTATTCCACGATTCGATCCGCTCGGCACTCAGCAAGGTTCGCGCCGGGCTCGGTCCCGAACTCGGCGCCTACTTGAACCGGCTCACCGATTCCTTTCGCGTCCTCCCCGGCCCACACAAACGCTACGAGCAATTGTCCGAGACGATTCGACAGCTCAACGAAAGCGTGCTCAGCCAGACGACCGTCGAGATCGAATATCGCACAGCGCGCAGCGGGCAGAAGAACACCCGCGAACTCGATCCCTATCGAGTCTGGTATCGCAGCGGGGGACTCTACGTAGTGGGTCACGACCACCGGTCGGGGGAGATCCGCACCTTTGCGGTCGATCGGATCCTTGCGATTTCGTCGCTCTCGAAACCATTCGAGGTCGACGAAGCATTCGATTTCGAGGCGTTCATCTCCAGCGCGTTCGGCGTGATTTCCGAGACGCCAGTCAGCGTGCGAATTCGCTTCGATGCCAGCTGGCGAACCCATGTCACGGAGCACAACTGGCACCCGAGTCAGAAGATTGCGGAGCTCGAAGATGGGGGGGTCGAGTTGACGATGGAGGTTGGGGGCAGCGCAGAACTTCGCAATTGGGTGATGTCTTTTGGTGCCGGCGCTGAGGTCTTTGAACCTGCGTCTCTGCGCGACGACGTGATCGCCGAGCTGCGGGCTACTTCCGCGCGCTACTCACCGCGTTAGCCGGGACGCGTCCTCGAACTCGGACTACCAGGTCACGACTTCGATCGGACCGAGAGACTCGAGTTCCGGCAGCAACTTTTCGGCGGGACCCACTACGACGATGGCGGCGCGGTCGGGGTAGAGTAGCTCCTGCGCCAGCGCTTTGACCTCGGGATGAGTCACCTGTTGTATGCGTCCACGATAGGTGTCGAGGGAATCTTCCGGCAGGTCGTAGAGATCGAGATTGACCAGACTCCCCATGACCGCAACCGAGGTTTCGAGACCGAGCGCGAACTGTCCCACGCTGAAGGCCTTGGCGTTGCGCAGTTCGTACTCGCTGATCGGCCGATCGCTGCGGATCGCTTTCACTTCTGCGAGCAATAGATCGAGCATCGGACGCACCTGATTCACCCTGGTAAACGTCGTAACGCTGAAGCGCCCGGGACGTCTGCGCAGCGCGAAGCCCGATCGAATGCTGTAGGTGAGTCCCGCGTTTGAGCGGATGCTCACGGTGAGACGCGACGAAAACCCACTCCCTCCCAAGATGTCGTTCAGCAGCGAGGCGGGGATTCTCCGCGGGTCGCTGCGTCGCAGGCCCTCGTGGGCTACCGCGATTCGCACCTGGGACAGTTCCGGACGGTCCACCACTACGATCTTGCGCGCCGTTGGAACCCGTAGGGGCGGCGCAGCCACCGGGTCTGGAACTGCGTGTCGTGCCCAGGCCCCCAGCGCGAGTTCGACTTGCTCGAGCAGTCGCCCGCTGTCGAAGTCTCCGGTCGCGTAGAAGACTGCGTTGTTTGGGTGGAAGACTCGATCGTAGTAGGAGCGTACGTCAGCCCTTGAAAGCGCACGCACACTTTCCGGCAGTCCCCTACTGGGGACTCCGTAGCGGTGCTCTGGATACAGCGTTCGGGCAAGTTGCCAAGACAGGAGGGTCCTCGGGTTGTCGCTTCCACTCGCGAGACCGGCCAGTTGTTCGTCGCGCGCTTTTTGGATTTCGATCTCATCGAAACGCGGACGCAGTGTGACGTCCGCGACAATTTGCAAAAACGTATCGGCATCTCTCGCCAGGCCCGATGCACGGATGTGGATCGCATCCCAGGAGGCGGCGACGCCAAACGTCGCGCCCAATTCGTCTATCGAACGCGCCATCGCGAGGGCGTTCCGATCTCCAGCGCCGCGCTGCATGACTTCGCTGCAGAGCGCGGCCACGCCCTCCTCCCCCGGCGCTTCGATCGCGATGCCCCTGCGCACGGCCAGCCCAAATGACACGACCGGGCGCGAGTGATCTTCCAACATCAGGATGCGCAGGCCGTTGGGCAGGGTCCGCCGGATCAGTGAACCCTCGGCGATGATCGGGGCTTCCCTCACCGGTGGCGTCGGGAGTTCCCACGCTGGACGTGGCCCGGCACAACCCGATAGCAGCCAAAGCGATCCCGTAATGGTCACCCCCGCGACGAGAACCGATCGAATCTTCATGGGCTTTGCCGCTCGCTTTTATCTGTTTGTTCTGCATGAACAGGAATCATCCGCACGACGCTGCGCTGGTCGTCTTTCACGTAGGTCCGCAGCACGCGTTGCACGTCCGCTGGGGTAACGCGCCGAATTTCCTCCAGGCGGCTCGCCAACGGGCGAACTTTGCCGAATGCCGTAATTTCAATTCCGATCCGGTTCGCCAGTGCGTGGTTCGTGGCCAGACTCCCGACCAATGCGACCTCGAGCTGGCGCGTCGCCTTGGCGACCTCCTCCTCGTCGACCCCCTCCTCTGCCATGCGACGGATTTCCGAAAACAACAGTGACTCTGCTTCGTCAATCGAGCTGTCCGGACGCACCCCCGCGCTCGCGTAGAACATCCCGGCCTGGTGGTATTCGATGTAGTACGCCCTGGCGTGAGTTGCGAGCTGTGCATCGTAGACGAGGGATCGGTAGAGACGGCTCGACCGTCCGCCGGATAAAATCTGGCCCGCCACATCGAGGCTCGGCCCGTCTTCGTGACCCGTGGGCGGCGCGTGCCAGGCCGCAATCACCATCGGGGCCTTTACATCGAATTCGATGGTGGCGCGTCGCTCGCCCCGTTGTTCGGGCTCGACGGTCGGAGTGCGGACTATTTCGGGGCCGCGGGGAAGCGCGCCAAAGGATCGTTTGATATGTGAGAGCGTTGCTTCTGAATCGAAGTCGCCGACCACGACGATGATGAAGTTGTTTGGCGCGTAGTACGACTTGAAAAACGCGCGACAAGCTTCGACCGTCACCGCCTCGATATCGCTGCGCCAGCCGATGACCGGCCTTCGATACGGATGGGCCTTCCAGAGCAGCGCGGAAAGGGCCTCGGAGGCGCGACCCCTGGGACTGTCCTCGGACCTGAGTCGTCGTTCTTCCAACACGACTTCGCGCTCGCTGGTGAGAGAACGGTCGCCAATGTTCAGATTGCCAAAGCGCTCGGCTTCGAGGTCGATCACCAGGGGCAGTGATTCCGAAGTCACATCCTCGTGATACACGGTGACATCGCGGCTTGTAAAAGCGTTGATCCGCCCGCCGCGAGATTGCACCCACTGGGCGTGTTGCTCCGGGCCGAGATTCTTCGATCCCTTGAACATCATGTGCTCGAACAAGTGCGCGAGCCCGGTGTACCGGGTCTCGTCCACAGAACCTACTTGTACCCAGACCTGGAACGAAACCACCGGAGTTCGGTGATCTTCGAGTGTGTAGATCTTCAGCCCGTTGGGAAGCAGCGTCTCCCGAAGCCGCTCAATCGGATCGGCGAGATCGCTCAATTGGGCCATCTCTTGGGCCATCTCCTGGGCATAGACGGGGTGAAGGGGATACGGAGTGGCGATGACCAGCCCGCAGAGCGTGGCCGTAAACAGGCCTAGCAGTCGTTTTTTCCTGAGAACACCGCTGGGGGCGTCCCGTCGCCGACATTTGCGGTTCGTCTCGTGCTGCGCAAAACCCATGGCGCGATACCGTATCGAGGGTGTCGACCGATGTCGACCGTCGCGGTCTAAATATCTGCGACGTCGCATTGACCCAACAGGGATATTCTCGCATGTCGGATGACGACCGAGAGTTGAGAGAAGTTCTTCGCAGCGCCAAAATCATCGCGATCGTCGGAATCAAGGAAGACGAATCCGAAGATGCCCACCGCATCCCCAAGTACATGCAAGCCCAGGGAGCGCGAATCATTCCGGTCAATCCCCAGGCTGGGGACATCCTCGGCGAAAGAACGTACGGAAGCCTTTCTGATGTCGATGTGCCGATAGACCTCGTGAACTTGTTCCGGGCGCCAGAAAATATTCCCGAACACGCTCGGGAGATCCTTGAACTGCAGATTCGACCGAGGGCGGTGTGGATGCAACTGGGGATCTATCACGGTGCCGCTGCCGCGGAGCTACGCGCGGAAGGAATAACCGTGATTCAGGATCGCTGTATCATGGTCGAACACCGGCGACTGTTCGGTGCCGAAGCTTCCCACTCCGGCTAACCGCCCGACAAAAAGAGACACCCAGCACATGGCCCCCCGCAACGACGATTCGAACCTGGTCTACTCCTCGGACCACGGCCGCATGTGTCCGCATTGCGGCCTGCCGAGCAAGCGCTGCGTGTGTCGCAAGAACCCCCGCAAGCTCGACGTCGCGCTCGACCAGGGCGACGGCATTGTTCGGGTGCGGAGAGAAACAAAGGGACGCAACGGAAAGACCGTGACAACCCTCACCGGCATTGCACTCCCGGAAGCAGAACTCAAAGAATTGGCCAAAGATTTGAAGCGACGTTGCGGCGGCGGCGGCTCGGTGAAGGAAGGAGTGATCGAAATCCAGGGCGACCACTGCGATGTATTGGTTGAAGAACTGAAGAAGCGCGATTTCAAAGTCAAGCGAGCCGGCGGCTGAACGCGTCGCTGAAAACGCAGCGACCGCCCCTGCGTGAGTGTCGAGAGTTGACGCTCACGGTTCTCTGCAGAGAACGAACCAATTCCCCAGATCCTTCCCGTCGCGCGACGCTGACCCGATGGTCACGTGCTCGGAAACCCGGCGCAGGGTATCGACCATGAAGCCGTAGACGAAGCGCGAGAGACCTCGTTCATTGCTCTTGATTGCGGGCCATCCGGCGGGATGGCAGTCGGGCAGGCGCCGGTAGTCGACGAGCACTTCCCCCCGTTGCTCATCTTCGGTGGCCACGAAGTAACCCGGGCCGGTAACCGGGGACATGGTCTGAAAATTGAACCCCATCAATTCCCCCGGCGCTGCTGGGTTGCGATCGGGAGCTCGCGAAAACCGCTTCTCGAACTCGGTGAACAATGGAAGAGAGTTCTTGCCGTAGTGCCGCACGACTCCGAGGTCTTCAACGCTCGGAGGAACCAACTCTACCAGTCGAACCGGAGCGAAGCCTTCGACAGCGTCGTACAGCCTGCGCTGTTCCTTCCCACCCATCCCACGAACCGCTCGGACGCGATCTTCTCCGGAAAGAGAGTCGAGAAATTGAGCCACATCGACAGTCTTTATCGTGCTTTCACGCAATCGGCCAACTAGTTCTTCAGCGGCGCTGTGGATCTCGGTCGCGGACATGGGGCACCTCCTGGGGATTCAGGGTACCGTCGATTGCTCGCAGATTGAAGCGTCATCAGCTCGCAAGTGCCGAGACTGACTCCCGCGCGGCCCCAGCACTCCGAGAGGTTGTCGGTTGGACTCCATTCGCAGGGCGGCGAGACCGCAGCAGGCAATCGGTGGGCTGTTGATCGCCGCGGCGTTCATGCTGTTCTTTCGCCTGGGCGCCACGGACCTCTGGGCTCCGGACGAACCGCGCTTTGCAGCCGTAGCCGAGGAGCTCCGATCCTTCGAACACGGCTCCACCGGCCTCGTGGTGCTACATCTAAACGGCGCCCCCTATACCCAGAAACCCCCGCTCTACTACTGGATGGCCGCCCTGTTCGGCGCGGTTCCCGGACGCGTCACCGAATTGGCCGCGCGCCTGCCCTCCGCACTGGCCGGAGTTGGATGTATCTGGCTCACCCTGCAATTTGGAACCGCACTCACGCGAAGCCCTGTCGCTGGCATGATCAGTGGTGCGGTGTTGCTTACGGTTTTTCGCTTTGCCCATATGGCTCGCCGCGCACAACTCGACATCGTCTTGACCTTCTTCGTGTTGCTGGCTCTCTACGCGCTCTTTCAACTGGACCGTCAAGTCGATCTCCGACGACGTCGAGTTGAAAACCCCAACGGCGCCGAGGGTGAACGCAGTCGCTGGTTCTATGCACTTCACATTGCGCTGGGTCTGGCGCTGCTGACCAAGGGACCCGTGGCACTCTTGCCAATCCCGGCGTTCGCCCTGTACCTGGCCTGGCAGGGGAAGTTGCGAAACTTCCGACAAGTGTTTCCGGCGCGAAGCTTTGCCATCTCTCTAGGACCAGCGGTTGCTTGGCTTGCACTGGCGACCGCAATGGCTCCGTCGGGTTTTTTCGACCAGGCCATCGTCCAAAATGTGTTTGCTCGATTCTTTTCCGGCACGGCACACGTCCGCCCGTTTTCATATTTTTTCATTCACTTCCCCCTCGAGTTCCTACCCTGGTCGTTGTTGTGGCCCTGGGTTGGGATCCAGGTCTGGCGCACAGCCACACGGGAATCGATTTCCGTGCAACGAAACGGAACGCGACTTCTAATCGTGTGGGTGGGACTGTGCTTCGCCTTCTTCTCGCTCTCGGCGGGCAAGCGCGGCCTTTATTTGCTGCCGACCTACCCGGCTGTCGCGATCCTCTGTGGCGCCGCGATCGACGAGTTTCTAGTGCGGCGAAACCAATTGCCGCGAGTGGTCTGGGCCACACTGGCTGGAGTCGCAATCGCCGCGTTGGGGTTCGGCGCGTTCGTCTGGGGAAACGGGGGAGCGGCCCTGCCCAGCTACCCGGGCTTCGCGTTGCCCGCCGCATTCGGTTCGATCTTGCTTGTCATCGCGACGTTCAGCCTGGCCGCGAGTTTGTTGTTGATGGCGCGACGAGCGTCTCCGCTCGTTCAGTTGAGTGCGCCGCTCGCGGGAATCTACCTGCTGGAAGTCCTGGTCTTCGCGGTCGCCTATCCCGCCTTTGACGATGAGAAATCTCCCAGACCAATTTCTCGGGCCGCAGCGGTCTTGAGCGAAAGCGGTTCTCCAATCGGCGTGTTCGATCATCCGGCCCTGGCGGGTGGCATCGCGTATTACTCGGGACATCCCGTAGTCAACCTGCGCAGCGAGCAGAGTCTGCGCGATTTTCTCGACTCCGGCGGTCGCAATATCATCGTCAAGCAAACGAAAGTGGATCAAGTACCGCGGGTGGCAAAGTTCGAAGTGCGCGCGCACTCGCGCAGTGGTGAGCGCAAACTGGTGGTCATCAGTCCGTCCGGGACCCAACCACCTCCGGTGGCCGTCCGCTGACGACTCCCCGAACTTGATTCGCGGCGATAGACGATGAAAAACAGGTTTAACAATGGCACCGTGAGTGCTTGATTTATGTAGCGTTTCCGGCGGTCGGGCTATCGGGAATTGCGCGTTTTCGCTAGTGTCACGGGGCACGCTTCGGCGGTGAGGCTCGAGTCGGAAGTCGGATGAGACAGGCGACGGACGAGAGTCGAGTCCCATGTGCGCCGCCGGGGAGACTTGAGCTGTAGCCGATCAGACAGACTTTGCTTGGCCTTTCGGCCAACAGGCTCAGGCTGTAAACGCTGAAATCAATCGCCAATGCCAATGGAAGTGTGAAACGTTCATCGATTTACCTTGAACGGAATTGCGCCGGAGCACCACCGCAGAGATGCGGAGGGGACAATCGACCGGAGTAAGGCGCCGTAACAAGCGCGTTAACGAGGAATGGGGAGGGAATGAACATGGGCGAAGTCGCGATACTCAAGATCGGTGACCAGACAATTGAACTCCCCATCTTGATTGGTTCCGAGGGGGAGCAAGCGATCGACATCACCGGACTCCGCGCCGAAACCGGTTTGACGACTTTCGATCCGGGCTTCGCGAACACGGGCTCGACCAAGAGCGCAATCACCTTCATCGACGGGGACAAGGGAATTTTGCGCTACCGCGGCATTCCCATTGAAGAATTGGCCGCCAAGAGTTCCTTCCTCGAAGTCGCCTACCTGCTCATGAAGGGCAACCTTCCGACGAAAGATCAGCTCGATACCTTCAAGGAATCGATCCAGCGCCACACCATGCTCCACGAAGACATGAAGCGCTTTTACGGCGCGTTCCCCAAGGACGCTCATCCGATGGCCTCCTGTTCGGCCGCTGTGGGTGCGTTGTCCACCTTCTACCCGGATTCCCTCGAACCTCGAGACAAAATGCAGGTGGAAATTTCGTCTCACAGGCTCATCGCGAAACTCCCGACCCTGGCCGCGTACGCGTACAAGCATTCGATCGGTCACCCATTCATGTACCCGCGCAACAGCCTCAGTTACGTCGGCAATTTTCTGCACATGATGTTTGCGAACCCGTGTGAAGACTACGAACCGGATCCGGTAATCGAAAAGGCAATCGACCTGTTGCTGATCCTGCACGCGGACCATGAGCAAAACTGTTCAACCAGTTGCGTGCGACTCGTGGGTTCGTCGATGGTGAATCTGTTCGGTGCAATCGCCGCGGGGATCAACGCGCTATGGGGTCCGCTGCATGGCGGAGCCAACCAGGCCGTGATCGACATGCTGGCCGAGATTCGCGACGAAGGAATGAGCGCCAAGGAGTTTGTCGAGCGCGCGAAGAGTCGGGACGACACTTCGCGGCTGATGGGTTTTGGTCACCGGGTCTACAAGAACTTTGACCCCCGGGCCAAGATCATCAAGGCGGCCTCTCACGACGTTCTCAACAAGTTGGGCGTTCACAGCAAGCTGCTCGAAATTGCCGTTGAACTCGAGGAAATCGCACTCAAGGACGAATACTTCATTGAGCGCAAGCTCTACCCCAACGTCGATTTCTATTCTGGCGTGATCTACAACGCGATCGGAACTCCGTCGAACATGTTTACGGCGTTGTTCGCAATGGGCCGTCTGCCGGGCTGGATCTCCCAGTGGCTGGAACTCCACCAGTCCTCAGACTTCAAGATCGCGCGCCCGCGACAGATCTACACCGGATCAACCGTGCGCAGCTACGTCCCCATCGACGATCGCTAGCGTCGGGTACGAGATCTGTGACAACCCTATGGCTCGACGGCCGCTTGGTTGATGAGAACGACCCAGCGGTCGCCCGCCTCGTCCAGCAATCGAGTGAAAGTACGCCCAGTTGCTACACCACCGCCCGGGTGACGGCGGGCCGAGCACATCACCCCGATCATCACGCGCGCCGGTTGCAGCGGGACGCCAAGGCGATCGGCCTCGGAGCATTCGATCCTTCATTGGTTTTTCGTGCCTTCGAGGATCTGGGCCGAGCGGCTTTCGCCGACGGAAGTGGAATCGTCAGAATCGAGGCCCTCTCGAGGGCGCGCAGCCCGGGTACAAGCCTGCTGGCCACGGCGCGCGCCATCGGCCCCGAGAGTAATCGCTGGACCGCAATCACCGCACCCATGAGCCACCACGGCCCCAGCTCGCTCTCGGGAGCCAAGCTCACCCATCAGAAAGTCTACGAAGAAGCGCGCGCGGCTTCGACGAATGCAGGCGCGGATGAAGCGCTGCTCTACGACGGGAACGGACACCTCGTTGAAGGCGCAAGCACAAATTTGCTGATCGTCAATCGTGCGGGAACCCTTGCAACTCCGGATCTTGCGCTCGGCGCGATCGCGGGGATCGCGCTCGACATCATCTCGGAGTGCACTGCCGAACTCAGCATTGCGACCCTCGACAAGGGCGACATCGCCGACGCCCGGGAGTTGATCGCCGTCAATGCGGTGCGGGGTGCTGTTTCAATCGTCCAGCTCGACGGCCGCGAAATCGGCAGCGGTACACCGGGCCCCTGGGCAGAGCGCCTTGATGCTCTTCTCGCGGATACTCATTAGGGAGCGGCAAGCCCGGGGGCAGCCTTGCTCTGGACCTTCCGCAGCGGCGTGACGAAGGCCTGCCCCCAGACGAAGTTTACCGTGTAGGTAAATTGAGTTCGGCGTCGGTCCACTGTCCCAAGATCCCCGTCTCGATCCCCAGACCGGGCAATGGGCGGAACAACAGGCTGCCTCCAAGCTGCGCATAGCGATCGAGGCGATACAGCGGATCGCCGCGCTCTCCCAGCAAGCTGCTGCCTCCGAAATATGAGGCGTGCAGTCTGCCCCGAATGGTCTGGCTGAGCGGCGTCGTCAGCGCTGCGGATGCTTCCCACCCCGTCCCTGTCTGGCGCTCGATTCCGCGCCCACTCTTGATGCTGTAGAAGAATCGACCGGCGAGCCGCAGTCCATCGATGCAGCCGCGATCGCAGCGAGATGATTTGCCGATGGGCCCTCCGAATGAACCGCCAACCATGAAAGACAGATTGTGTTCGAGCCGATCGCTGGTCGAGATCTGCCCTCCCGCATGGTTCCAGATCAACTGGCCGTCGAGCCAAAGCCTTTGCTGGATTAGCCGCAGCTAGTTCGCCGAAGCAATTTCGAACTCTTCCGCCCACATGCCGGTTTCCCGGACCCGCCAATTGATCCAAAGATCCTGCTTCACTCGATCGCGATCGACCCTGAGTTGAACGCCCTGTTCAGCGCGACCGCGCAGTTTGTTCGTATCGTCGACCAGCGCATCGTGGATCCAGTGGGTTGGGTAGATCGTTCCCGCGACGAGATGCACCCTTGGCGACGGTGAAAAGCCGATGCGAAAGAGCGGCTCCGCAACATTCAGCCGCTTCGAGTCCCCGAAGTCTTCTCCGAACAACCCGCCCAACTCGAGCTGAAGACGCTCGTGGGCCCGGTAGCGGAACCGGATCGGAAGCAGAACCCCGAACAAGGTTTCCCCTTCGACCACGTCGAGCCCGAAGAGCTCCATGTTCTTGAAGTAGACGACGGATTCGACAACGAAGTCAACCCGGCCGACTTGCTCGGCTGAGACCGTATCCGTATCAAACGGATCGGACGTGCCCGTCGGAATCCCGGTATTGCGTCCGAGGACGCTACTGCTGGAGATGGTCGAGAACTCTTCCGCCTCGGCGTTCCTGGCGACAGTCGAGAACGACAACCATCCACAGACGAGGGCTGAGACGGCAAACCGTCCCCATGAAAGCTGCGCCCTGCATTCGAGCCGACGCGCAATGGTGTTCGCCGAGAGTCCCACGTAGGTGCACCGTAGCGAGAACCGGCACCCAGCGACGCTGGGCAAAGCACTGAGACGTACTCATGGGTAAAGCGCCGCAGCCGAGAAACGGAAGCCTCGAAGTATGCGAGAAGCCTCGACCCCCAGCTTCAAATCGTGCCTTCGATTTAGTGGAGCATGCGGCTGGGAAAAATCTCCGCCAGAATCTGTTTGTTCGCGAGGGTTTCGCAGCCCGCTTCGGCCAAACAGAAGTTGATGTCGAATTTCGGTTCTTTGGCCATCGGAAACTCTTCGATGAATTCCTCGAGCAAGCGATTGAACACCACCTGGCCACCTTCCATATTGAGGTCCGCCAGGTGGATCACTGCCCGTTCTCGCGTCATGCGATAGATCCCGTCTTCCACTCGTAAGGCGCTGCGTAGATAGTCCACGAACTCGGAGAACAGGAGGCTTCCGACCTCGGCAGTGATTCCGACGACAACGGAACTCACGTTATGGGACTGCGCAAGTTCGGCAATGCGAGCCAACAGTTCGCTGAGTTTTCTGGGATCATCGACAGTCGAATCAGACATCACATCTTCAATCATAGTACCCAGCTTATCGACCTCGAGACTCCCAATCTAAAGACATCGCAATGGACTTCGAGCCTCGATCGGCCGATATGCGCGGCGTTTTCCCGTCGAGAATGGCCCCATGGGGGCCCCGGGCTGGAGCCTGCGGGTGTCCTGCAGCGGGGCCGGAGACTGGATGCTAACTACTGGCACCTGCAAGGGTAAATCAGGGAGCACGGACGATGCGGGCAGTTCAAATTTTTGCGGCGATGGATACCGAGCAGGCCGAGGCCTTTTTTCGCGAAATTGCAGAAAAATCGCCGGGCAGCTTCACCCAGGCCGTCTACGCCGCGGCGGCGGCGTTCAAGAGCCGTCCAAAGTTCGTGATCAAGCAACCCTTCGCGAGCCGCGCTGCACTGGTGCGCAAGGCCCTGTCCCGGGTCAACAACAATCCCGTAGCCGAAGAAATGCTCGCAATCTACTTTCTGGAATGCAGGAAGGAGATCCTCGTCGAATGGCTCGACGCCCTGGAGATCGATCACGAAGACGGAAGCCTCAAAGAAAACAACCCTCCCGAGCCAGCGGCCAAAAAGCTCCAGGGGACCATCAAGGAGTTTTGCGGAAAGGACGACAACCCCGACCGCCAACTCCTGTTGAAGGCTTTTGCATCCCAGGACGCCATCGAGTGGCCAATACTCGATTCGCACATCGAGCAGCTCTGAGCCAAAACAAAATTTTTAAGTACTAGTCCTTGAACGACTTCACGACCGCTTCCATCTCACCGGCAATGCTGGTGGGAATCGTGAACCCATCGGTGTCGTTGATCTCGCCAATGCTGTCGCGGATCTCTTCTGCGCTGGGCTTGGCACCCTTGCCAAAGGTCTTGCCCTCACACAAGCCGATGAAGATGCGCGCGAATCGCCCTCCGCCCACGTCGTAGATTTCGTGGGTGTGCTCGCAGGCATCCGAGGCGAGGTAGGTGACCAGCGGCGTTACGCAGCCTGGATCGAGATGCTCCGCCAAGGGTCCGAGCAGATTCTCGGTCAGGCGAGTTCGGGCGATCGGCGCGATCACGTTCGACTTGATGTTGTACTTGGCTCCCTCGACCGCCAGAACATTCGAAAGGCCGACCAGACCCATCTTTGCAGCACCATAGTTCGATTGGCCGAAGTTCCCGAACACGCCGGCTCCCGACGCCGTAAAGACGAATCGGCCGTACTGATTTTCCTTCATGTTGCGAAAGGCGGGCTGGGAAACGAAGAATGCGCCCTTCAAGTGCACGTCGAGAACAATTTCGAGATCAGGGGGCGTCAGCTTGGCAAAAGTCTTGTCCCGCAAGATCCCCGCGTTGTTGATCACAATGTCGACCTTGCCAAAATTGTCCAGTGCGGCTTGCACGATCGACTCGCCGCCTTCGGGAGTCGCCACTGAATCGTGATTGGCAACAGCCTTGCCCCCGGCTTCGGCAATTTCCGCGACCACGTCATCGGCGGGTGTCGAACCGGCGCCGGTGCCGTCGGCGGCGCCGCCGAGGTCGTTGACCACCACCATGGCGCCTCGACGGGCGAATTCCAGGGCGTAGGTCTTCCCCAGACCCCCGCCGGCTCCGGTGATGATCGCCACTCGATTTTGATAGCTGATGTCGCTCATTGTGAGATCCCTATGGGTTGGGGGCGAGAGACTGACGCGCTGCCGCGCTCAATTCCTGTGGGGATTCTTCCCGCAAGCTCTGCCCAAAACAACTCGTCCAATT
Organism: Myxococcales bacterium; assembly: GCA_022563535.1. Lineage (NCBI taxonomy): Bacteria > Pseudomonadati > Myxococcota > Myxococcia > Myxococcales > Myxococcales bacterium. The sequence continues at coordinate 18,999 of JADFNE010000014.1, read as the reverse complement.
CGAGTTCATCGCCACTTGCGGGCCCGGATGTCGGCTTGTTCTATCATCGCCCGTTCAATTTCAGGTGTTGTATATCAGATGTTGTGTTTCGGATCTTGTATACCGAAAACGGATCGTTAAAAAGGAAAGCAGGCGACATGTCAACGTCAGTTCAGAATCCGAGCAGTGAGCGTGCTACCTCCGATCGCTACAGCCGTGCGGCCAACACACGTGAGCCTGCACTCTGTTGCCCGATCGACTACGACCCCCAATACCTCGAGATCATTCCACAAGAAGTACTCGAGCGAGACTACGGCTGCGGCGATCCCTCGCGATACGTAAACGCTGGAGACCGCGTACTCGACCTGGGCAGTGGCGGTGGCAAGATCTGCTTCATCGCTTCACAGATTGTCGGGGCCGAGGGCAGTGTCATCGGCGTGGACATGAACCCGGACATGCTGAACCTGGCGCGCTCTGCGGCTCCCAAGGTTTCGGAATTGAACGGTTACCGCAATGTCGAATTCTTGCGTGGGCGAATTCAAGATCTGAAGCTCGACATGGATGAACTCGACAGCTGGATGCAAGAGAATCCGATTTCAGGCGTCGACTCCCTCGATGCCCTGGAAGACGCCAAGGATCGGATGCGCCGCGACGCCCCGATGATTCCAGACGGATCGATCGACATCGTGGTCTCGAACTGCGTTCTCAACCTCGTGCGCGAAGAAGACAAGCATCAGTTGATCGAGGAGATCTACCGGGTGCTCGACGTGGGCGGGCGCATCGCCATCTCGGACATCGTCAGCGACGAAGTGGTCAGCGACGAACTGAAGGCCGATCCCAAACTCTGGAGCGGCTGCATTTCGGGGGCGTTTTGCGAATCGGACCTCCTCGCCCAGCTCGAACGCACAGGTTTCTACGGAATCGAGATCGACAAATGGGAAGACAAGCCCTTTGCGGTCGTGGATGGAATCGAATTCCGCTCGGTTACGATCACGGGCACCAAGGGAAAAGAAGGGGCCCGTCTCGAAGCAAACGAAGCCGTGATCTACCGCGGTCCCTGGAAGCAGGTCGTCGACGACGACGGACATACCCTGGTGCGCGGCGAACGGACGGCCGTCTGTGCCAAGACCTACAAAATCTTCAACGCGGAGCCGTACAGCGACCAGATCATCGCGGTTCCGCCTCGGGTCGCCGTCGCCGAAGAGGATCGCGCTGAGTTCGACTGCTGCCGCAGCCATACCCGGGACCCGCGCGAAACCAAGGGCCACGATTACCGCGAAACCCGCGAGTCCAGTGACAAAGGGAGTTCCTGTTGTTGAGTGTTCTCGGTACCCCAGCCCGATTCGATGATGCGGTCAATACCGCACTTCATTGGGACCGGGGCTTGCGGCGCAATCGCTGCGAAACCCTTCAGCTCAACGTCACCAAGCGCTGCAATCTCGCCTGCCACCACTGCCACGTCGAATCGGGTCCCAATCGCAGCGAGGCGATGGACAAGGCGACGATCGAGCGCGTCCTCGAATTGCTCGCGAATAATCCCGAGATCCGGACACTCGATCTCACGGGTGGCGCGCCGGAGATGAGCGAACACTTTTATGAATTGGTCATCGGTGCCCGCAGGCTCGGTCGGCGAGTAATCGATCGCTGCAACCTCACGATCTTGTTCGAACCGGGGCAGGAGAACACCGCGAAGTTTTTGGCCGAGCACCAGGTCGAGGTCGTGGCTTCGCTGCCCTGTTACACCGCGGAAAACGTGGAGGCCCAGCGTGGGCGGGGGGTCTTCGACAAGAGCATCGAGGGGCTCCGCCTGCTCGGTCGACTCGGCTACGGCGACCCCGACACCGGCTTGATCCTCGACCTCGTCTACAACCCCGGCGGCCCATCACTCCCGCCACCCCAAGCCGAGTTGGAACTCGAGTTTCGCGAAGAACTCGGCACGCGATTCGACATCCGCTTCAACCGTCTGCTCACGATTACCAACATGCCGATCAAGCGATTCGCCCACGATCTGGAGCGCTCAGGCCGCGCCTCCGAGTATCTCTCATTGCTGGTCAACCACTTCAATCCGAAGACGGTTTCGAGCTTGATGTGCAGAGACCTCGTCTCGATTGGGTACGACGGCACCCTCTACGACTGCGACTTCAACCAACAGCTCGAACTGGCGATGCCCGGCCCCCAGAAGACCATCTGGGACCTGGACGACTTCGGACTTCTCTATGGCAGACCCATTGCGACAGCAGAGCACTGTTTTGGCTGCACTGCGGGCGCGGGTTCGAGCTGCGGCGGGACACTGCAGGAAAACGCCTGATGTCTCGCCCTGAGACCACTCCCCCGAGCGCGGGCCGAGCAAGACTCGTCAAAATCGCTGGGATCGTCGTGGCACTCGGCGTCTTCTTTGCGCTCACACGGCAGTTGGGCGGCTACGTTCCGCAACTCCAAGGTTGGGTGGAAGACCACGGGAGCCTCGGCCCCATCGTGTTCATCGCGGCCTATATCGCCGGCGTGCTGGCATTCTTGCCCGGGGCGTTGCTGACCCTGACCGGGGGCGCGTTGTTCAATCTGGTCCAGGGCACGATCTACGTTTTCACTGCGGCCGTCATCGGATCGTCCCTCGCATTTCTCGTGGCCCGATACCTCGTGCGCGGATTGATCGAAGAACGCCTGCGCGACCATCCCCGGTTCTCGGCCCTCGATTCCGCCGTGGGCGACCAGGGTCTCAAGATCGTCTTCTTGCTGCGACTCTCTCCGGCCTTTCCCTTCAACTTCATGAACTACGCCCTGGGTGTGACGCGCGTGAGTTTTCGGGACTACCTGATCGCTTCGATCGGGATGCTTCCCGGAACACTTCTCTACGTCTACTACGGAAGGGTCGCGGGAGATGCTGCGGCCTTCGCGGCCGGGGATGTAGACAAAGGCGCAGCTCACTACTTGGTATTGGGGTTGGGGTTGGTGGCAACCCTCGCCGTGACCACGATCGTCACCCGGATCGCAAAAACGGCGTTGGCCAAAAGCACACCCAACGCCGGAACGATGGCCGTGGAAGACAACGCGAAGCAACCCACCGACTAATTTTGAGGTGAGCGAGTCCATGACGACGAGTCGAGCCGTGACTGCGATCGAGGTTCCGCCCCACGACATTTACAACCGAGCTTTGGTCGCCAACGTGCACCCCGCCGACTGGATCAATCCGGAGCCAACGGGTCGATACAATCTGGTCGTGATCGGCGGCGGCACTGCCGGTCTGGTCGCGGCCGCCGGAGCCGCCGGGATCGGAGCCAAGGTTGCCTTGATCGAACGCGCACTGTTGGGCGGTGATTGCCTCAACTCCGGCTGTATTCCCTCCAAGTCGCTACTGCGTTCGGCCCACGCGATTGGAGACCTGCGCTCGGCCGCGGCGGTTGGCGTCAACGTCCCAGACGACAGCGTCGAAGTTGATTTCTCCGGCGTGATGGAGCGACTACGCGAGATTCGCAGCCGCATTAGCGCGAACGATTCCGCGCGCCGATTCCGCGACGATCTCGGAGTCGATGTTTTCATTGGCGACGGTCAGTTCATAGGTCGCAACCAGATCGAAGTCGCGGGTGCAGTGCTGGATTTCAAAAAAGCGGTGATCGCCACCGGTGCCCGTCCCTTCATTCCGCCGATCAAGGGGCTGGCAGAAGCTGGCTATTACACCAATGAGACGATCTTCTCGCTCACTGAACTACCAGAGCGCCTCGCGATCATTGGCGGTGGCCCCATCGGTTGCGAACTCGCACAGGCATTTGCGTGCCTCGGGAGTCGAGTCACCTTGATCGCACGGGGGAGCCAGTTCCTCTCCCGGGAGGATCCCGACGCCGCGGCAATCTTGCGCACAGCCCTCGAACGGGACGGAGTCGACGTGGCCCTCGACACCCAGGTCGAGGAGATCGAAAGCGCCGGGCCGATCAAACGTCTTCGGCTGTCGCGACAAGGGAAGGAAGACCCAATCGAGGTCGACGCCATTCTCGTCGGTGCAGGTCGCATCCCCAACGTCGAAGGCATCGGGCTAGAACAGGCCGGCGTCCGGCATGATCGCCGGGGTGTATTGGTCGACGATTGCTTGCGAACACACAACAAGAACATATTTGCCTCCGGCGACGTTTGCATGTCGACCCAGTTCACTCACGCGGCCGATTTCGCGTCACGCGCGGTGATTCAAAATGCCCTGTTCTTCGGGCGCAAGAAGCTCTCTGCCCTCACGATTCCGTGGTGCACCTACACCCGGCCGGAGATTGCACACGTCGGATTGTACGAACGCGATGCCATGGCGAAGGGCATCCAACTCGATACCTATCTACGTCCGTTCGCTCTGGTCGATCGCGCGATCACGGAAGGAGAGGAGGAAGGCTTCGTCAAGATTCACACCGAGAAGGGAAAGGACAAGATCCTGGGTGCCACGATCGTGGCAAAGCACGCCGGCGAAATGATCAGCGAAATCAGTGTGGCGATGGCGGGCGGCGTCGGCTTGTCGCGACTCGCCTCGGTGATTCACCCCTACCCGACCCAAGCCGAAGCCATCCGCCAGCTCGGCGACGCATATAACAAGACCAAGCTGACTCCGACCGTAGCCAGGATCTTCCGATCATTTCTCGCCCTGAGGCGTTGAGAACACACCCACGGCTTGATCCAACCCCGCAGCTTTCGGCATACTGACGCGACGATGATTGGTGTTGATTTCGGTGGGACGCGTATCAAGATCGCGATTGTGGACGGCGCGCAAGTGCTCGAAGCGCACTCGATTCCCACCGACAAAACCAAAGAACCGCTGGCACTGCTAGCCGACATCGCAGACGCCATCCGCGAACTCGCCCCCGAACCCGACTCTGTGGGTTTCGCGATCCCCGGCGAAGTCGATTCGAGCGGTCGCTGTTGGCGCCTCCCCAACCTGCCGGGCTTCGAAGGCGTTCCGATGCAGAGCGAACTCAGCCGACTGCTCGACTGTCCAGTCAGCGTCGAAAACGACGGTACCGCGGCGGCCCTTGCCGAACTGCAATTCGGACACGGTCAGCAGCATCCAAGCTTCTTGATCCTCACCCTGGGCACGGGCATCGGCGGCGGCGTGGTGATCGACGGAGTGCCTCGGCGAGGTGCCAACGGATTCGCCGGAGAGTTGGGACACGTCGTGGTCAATCGCGATGAGAACTGGCCCTGCGTATGTGGGGCAACAGGATGCCTCGAGACCTATGTCGGAACCCCGGGGTTGAAGCGAAAGTATGCGGAGCTCGGTGGCGAGGCCGAGGAAATCCGTGACATCGCCGACAACGCGCGGGGGGGAGAGGCCGCGGGCCTGGCCGTCTTCGAGATGATGGGAGAGGTGCTCGCCATGGGAATTCGTTCGATGCAGAACGTTCTCGACGTCGACGCGATCGTCTTTACCGGCGGAATTTCCCCGGCCTTTGATTTGATTGAACCGAGCTGTCGCAAGACGTTGCTCGAGGTCTCGTTTGCCAAGCCGTTGGCAGAGGTCCCGTTGCTGGTCAGTGAGTTGGGAGACCGCGCGGGAACGATCGGCGCCGCGCTGTTGCCGAGTCTCTTTTCGAAGCAAACGTAGCCCGACGCAAACTTCCGGCGCGATCCAAATGCGTTACGAAAGCACCCTGGTGAAACGCGCGGGATTGCCGACGTAGATTCCGGGTTTGGAAATATCTTTCGTAACGACCGACCCGGCGCCAACGACCACGTCATCACAGATCGTGACCGGCAACAGTGTCGAGTTGCTGCCGATCGACACGCGGTCTCCAATCTTGATCGCCCCCCAATTCTCCTTCTCAGCCGAAGGAGCGCCCTGCTGGAATCGATCGTTGATGGTCATCACGCCGTGACCGATGAAGCAATCTTCTCCGATCGTCACCATCTCGCACAAAAAGCTGTGTGACTGAACCCGAGTGCGGGCACCCACGACTGTGTCGCGCTGAATTTCAACAAACGGCCCGATGAAGCATCCGTCGCCAATTTTGCAACCGTAGAGATTGACGGGCTTTACGACCGTGACATCGTCTCCGAACTCGACATCTTCGATCTTCGCCTCGATGAACTGGACCCCGGCCACGCAATCTCCTTTCCCACAATCTGAAGATCCCGCGCCTTGCCTTGCGCAGTCACAACGATCGCGATGCGCAGGATAACCCAATCGCGTTCCTGTCGCGGTCCCATTCCGTTTCCCAAAATGCCGTCGTCGGCTATGGTCGTCTATGTTCACCGATAGTCGTTATTGGTCGTTCATGGTCGTCGCCCGATACACGGGTATTCATACTCGTGCTCGCGAGTTTCAGTGAGTTGAAACAATGACTGCGCCCCGCATCTCTATCGCCATGACGACCTACAACCCGGGGCCCTGGCTCGCCGAGCAGCTCGCCAGCATCGCCGAGCAGAGCCAGCTGCCAGATGAACTGGTGGTGTGCGACGACGGGTCAACCGACGGCACCATCGCCGCACTCGAACGCTTCAGAGACGGCGCCCCCTTCGAGGTAAAACTCGAATGCAACTCCGAAAACCTCACCACGACCCCCAACTTCGAAAAGGCCGTCTCGCTGTGTCGGGGAGAATTCATCTTCCTGGCCGATCACGATGACGTCTGGCACACCGACAAAATCGAAAAAATGGTCGACGAGTTGGAGACCCATCCCGACGCCGGAGCCGTCTTCAGCAACGGTCGCGTGGTAGACGAAGCGCTCGAACCCCTCGGATACAATCTCTGGGACTCGCTCTGGTTCCATCCGCGGGAGCGTGCACTGGTACGCAAGGGACGCGCCGCCGAAGTCTTCGTCAAGCACGTCGTCGCAGCGGGTACCACCCTCGCCTTTCGCTCCCGGTATCGCAACGTCTACCTGCCCTTCCCCGATCTGCACGATTGTCACGATGCGTGGCTCACTTTTAGCATCGCGGGAGTCGCCGACATTCGCATCATCGAGGAGAACCTGATCGAATACCGCTTGCACGGAACCAATCAGTTCGGACTCCAGCGCTTCAACTTGCGCGAACAGTTGGGGAAGGCACGGGAGCAGCTTGCGATTGGCGCGTTCCGACACAACGTCACCTTCTTCTCGACTGCGCGCGAACGGTTCCGCATCGCTGCCGACAAGGGCTTCTCCCCCCGGCAGAGCGTCGTCGACCTGACCGAAGGCAAGATCCACCACGCCAAACTGCGCGACCAGATGGCCTCGGGCTTTTTCTCGCGCCTGCCCGCAATCGCACACGAGGTCTTGAACCGGGGCTACTGGCGTTTCGGATACGGCGCCAGGAGCTTGGCTCAGGATTTGTTCCTGCGTTAGGCGCCTACCCGGGCATCCCTGTGTTCCATGCGTGTGATCGTCTGGTGGCGCAGGTCCTGCCGTTCGATCAACTCCCGCTTTCTCGTGGGCATGCCCAGCGAGATTTTCGCTTCTCGTTGCTGCGCCCCCCGACGTGAAGTCCCGCTGGAGGGTCGGCTTCTCTATCTCAAGTCGGTTCCCAGGTATCTGAAGCGTTTTACAGATGAGTGGATCGAACTCCTGTCGATCCGACTCGGGATGCGGGTCGGCGACCCATCACCACGAATTCATTGTGAAGAAACACCCGGCCCACGGGGCGGGGAAACGGAAACGAATAGCTGCGTTCGTACTCGACTCCCGCTCGGGAAAGAATCACTTCCAATGCGCTGAAGTCCATGAACTGGACGTGGGTATCGTCGCTTCGGTAACCCGCTTCCTGGGGCGCGATCAGCACGACCTTGCCACCCGGGCGAATGAAACCGAGGTAGCGTGCGACCAGGTCGCTCGCCTGGTCGACACTCATGTGTTCAACCACGTGAGCGAGCAGCAGGGAATCGAAGTGGTCGGCGCGCGCGTATTCAGAACTGTCGAAGGCATCGCTGGTCAGTACCGTACAACCGCGTCGCCTGGCGGTTTCGATCGAATCCGCGTTGGGGTCGATTCCGACGCCGTGGCCCCCTAGATGCAACAGGTTGCGGCCGATGCCACAGCCGACATCCAAAGTGAAACCCAGGGCGAGGCGACGGATATTCCAGCGGTACGGTGCCTGGACGTCAAAGAAACGCTTCCAACCGGCGTCACCAAGAGTCTCGAGACGTCTCGTGTAGGCATCGCTCTGGGTATTGCTCTGGGTATCGTCGCCGTCGCTCATTGCGAGGATTCCCCCGGCGACCACTCGTTTGTGTCCAGATTCATCTGACGAGTTGGAATCACACGTTCGTAGTGTCGGCTGGGATCGACTTTCGGCCATCGAAAGCCAGGTCCTTCTCCCTTCTCGAAGACCAGGTTCACGGTAAACGTCACGGCGGATCCCGCGAGCAACACAACCAGTGAAAGCGCAACCGCAATTTGTCTCGCCCGCCGCCCCGGACGCATCCACTCCGCGAGCACTTCGCTGGTGTAGACCCCATAGGGCACGAGCGCCCCGAGCAAGTAGCTCGCCTTGAGTGTCGCGTACCAGGGATTCTGCCAGGTAAACAACACATACCCCGCAAGCGTCAGCGCAATGATCGCAGTGAACAAGGTGTCGGGCCCACCGGGTTCGCGCAGAGCGCGACGAATTCCACGTGCGAACCCCAGCGCGAACGCAAGTGTCGGGACCAGGCCCAGGACGAGAAGTAGCGAGCCCATGTACGCTACTGAACTTTCCCGTCGCGGAAGCATCACGCGATGTCCATCGAACCAAAGCGTCGTATAGGTGGTGCCCCAAACCGAGTGCAGCAGCTCTGGCGCCAGCACCTGGGGATCTCGAAACGTTGCGAGCGGAAAGTTCAGGTAGTCGCCAAGGCCCCGCTCACCGGGGGGCATCGTGAACATCATCTCGTGAACCCTCAGGTTCTGCGGATAGAAGAAGCCGTACTCGGCTTTGTTGTGGAGATAGGGCCAACCGCCGATGCTGATCGCCACGACGCCAAACACTGCAACTCTCCGCAGCATTTTGGGGATTTCCCGCCGGCGGAGTCCATCGGCCAGATACGCGAACCCGACCGCCACCACCACCAACAGACCCGTCAGTTTGGTGAGAAACGCCAGACCAGCCAGTACACCGAGTCCGGCAACGGCGATCGGCGGCAGTCGTTGTTCGGGTTCGCGCTGCAGATCGACCGCGACCCCAACCAGTACCGCCGACATCAAGGCACTCGAGAGAATTTCCTCTCCCAGCATGGCACTCACGTAGACATGGACCGGCAGGAAGAGCAGCAGCGCTGCTGCGATCAAAATCCGCGGCCGATTCAAAGGGTCACTGCGCCGCACCCACCCGACGGCGAGCGCGATTCCAACCAGACCGATGGCGCTGCTGATCAGGCGAACTGCAATGGTGATGGCCTCGACGTCCACCGCGTTCGTGGTACTGCCCAACTGCATGGCTCGACCGACCAACGCAGACAGGTAGTAGAAGAGCGGAGGGTGCGAGGTCGACCAACCGTCGCCCGGTGCGGGTAAACGCCAGGACGTCAGAAGACTCGCGATATAGTCCCAATTTGCGGGCGCATCGAAACCGAAGTGAAGCGGATAGAACAGTGCGTTGTTGACGCGGATGCCGACGGCCCAAAGCGCGAGAAGCGCCCCCGCAATTACCCAAGTCCTGCTGCCGCCCCGGATATCCACCGCTCGCGAGCTTAGCCCAGTGCCTATACCCAGTGCCTATACCCAGTGCCGATCCATGCACGCCCCTTGCCGGGGTTGGGCCGGTGTCCGAAACTGCGATGTCCAGCGTAATGCACCCGCACCGTCATGGGAGAATCAGCGTGTCCCTGTTGAAGCGCTTCTTGGGTATCGACATTCAGGACGATCGCTCGAACACCGAGCCCGAAGCCCTCGATCGAATCATCGCAGCACTCGATGGCATGGCCCCCGAGCGCGCCCACTACCTCGCGGCGTTCGCCTACGTGTTGGCCCGGATCGCCCACGCGGACCTGCGCATCGAGGACAGCGAAATCGACGCCATGGTGCGGGCGGCAACCTCCCTGGGAGATCTTGCAGAGAGCGAAGCGAAGTTGGTCGTCGAGATCAGCCTGGGCCAGGCGCGCGAAGAAGGCGGCACGTCGAACTACCTGATCACGAGAGAATTTCGCAAGATCTCCAACCGAGAGCAGCGACTGGGTCTGGTCGAGTGCCTGTACGCGGTTTCGGCGGCAGACGGGACCATCTCCACCACCGAGAGCGCCGAAGTGTCCAAAATCGCCGAAGAACTGGGATTGTCTCGAAACGAGACCAACGCGGTCAAGGCTGGCTGGAAGAGTCACCTGGCCGAGTTCCAGGGCCTGCCAAAGTCCTAGCAGACTGCGAGCAGGCAATTCTCCCGACTGTTGGTTTTTGCCCAGATTCAGCGGCCGACCCGGATGCCAGCTCGGTCGTTGGAGCTTTTGGCCACTTCCCGGTATCGTCGCCCACGATGGATTCCCTCGAATGGCAGGGCTGGCTCACACTCGGGGTGATTTTCCTCGTGCTGGTGGCAATGGTGCGAGGACTTGCGCCGCCCGATCTCGTCATGTTGGCCGGGCTGATCGTACTCGGTACGACCGGGGTCCTGACCCCTGAAGAGACCTTCAGCGGCTTTGCGAATCCCGCCATGGCTACGGTCGCGGCGCTCTTCGTACTGTCGGCCGCGATGCGCGAGACCGGCGCCCTCGAACTGACCCTGGGCAGACTCTTTGGTCGCGCAAAAACCGAATTCGGCAGCATGGTACGCACCCTTCCCGCCCTCAGCTTTTTGTCCGCCTTCCTCAACAATGCGCCGATCGTCGCAATGATGACTCCGCTGCTGATCGACTGGTGCCGGCGCAACCACGTCGCACCGAGCCGGCTTCTGATCCCGCTCAGCTATACGACGATTCTCGGCAGCACGATCACAGTGATCGGTACCAGCGTCACCCTCGCTGTCGCGGGCCTGGTGACCCAGGCCGGCATGAAACCGCTCGCGCTGTTTGAACTCGCTCCCGTGGGCATCCCGATTACGCTCGTGGGATTGCTGTACCTGATCTTCGTGGCGCCGCGCATCCTGCCCTCGCGCACCGACCCAACCTCCGAAGTCGGCCAACATCGTCGCGAGTACACGGTGTCGATGCTGGTCGAGCCTGAATGCGGATTGATCGGCCAGAGCATCGAAGATGCGGGGCTACGTGCGCTACCGGGTCTCTTCTTGTTCGAGATTCGCCGTGGAGAGGACACGATCACCTCCGTGGGTCCAGCAGAGATCATCCACGGCGGAGACCACCTCGTCTTCGCAGGGGTGGTTTCGACGATCGTCGATTTGCAGCGCATCCGCGGGTTGGTTCCCATTGACGACGAAGACACCCCCGCGCGGGGCTCGCACCAACACCGTCTCACCGAAGCCGTCGTCTCGCGATCCTCACCCTTGGTGAATCAAACGCTGAAGGACGCGGGTTTTCGCAGCACCTACGATGCAGCCGTGATCGCCGTGCATCGCAACGGCGAGCGGGTGCCGGGAAAACTCGGCGAGATCATCCTGCGAGCTGGCGATACATTGGTCTTCCAGGCCGCCGCCAATTTTGCCGAGCGACACCGCGACAGTCCCGACTTCTATCTGGTCAGCGAGGTGCCCGAATCCCATGCGCCACGCCACGACCGCGCCTGGTTCGCAATTGGGGTCTTCGTGGTGATGGTGGTGCTCGCCGCCACCGATACGTTGCCGATCTCGATCGGATCGTTCGTCGCCGGTGGAATTTTGATTGCCGCCCGCTGCATCACGGGTGGGATGGCGCGAAAGAGCGTCCAGATGCACGTTCTGATCGTGATCGCCGCGGGTCTTGGCGTCGCGGCGGCAATCGAAAAGACCGGTGCGGCTACCGCGATCGCAAACGTTCTGGTCTCGCAGTCCGAACCCTACGGCCCCCTCGCCGTGCTCGCCACGATCTACATCGTTACGGTGCTGCTCGCCGAAATGCTCCACCACAATGCCGCCGCGGCCCTGATGTTTCCGGTTGCAGTCGCCGCCGCAAACCAGGCGGGAGTCGACCCCCGAAGTTTCGTGATCGCCATTGCGCTGGGCGCCAACTGCGCCTTCGCTTCCCCGGTCGCCTACCAAACCCACTTGCTCGTCTACGGCCCCGGAGGCTACAAATTCAGCGACTTCATCCGAGTCGGACTCCCTCTCAACATCATCTGCGGCATCATCGCCCTGACAGTAATCCCCTACGTCTGGCCCTTCTAACCCCGCGCACACCCGCCCAACCGCGAGCCGGCATCCGGCCAACACAATCCGCTCTCGACCAAACCTGCAATTGAATTCGCGCGGCCTCGAGCCAGAATCGGCGAGAGGTGGGCTCAGGCGAAGTAAAGCGCAGCCACCAACAGCGCACCGAAGCCACATAACCTGAAACCACAGAAGCAACTCAAAGCTAGCGCGCGGAAACGATTGCGAGCCATGAGCCGGAGCCCACCTCTCGCCGATTCTGGCGTCCCCCAATCAACAGAACCCCAATTCGCTCAGAATCGCGCCACTACACCTATTCGTCATCGTCCGGAATCTTAGACGAGTACTTCTCTTTGAGTTCTTTGGTGACTTCCGCCGAAGCCGGCGTATAGCGGTTGAACTCCATCGAGAACTCCGCCTTGCCCTGGGTCGACGAGCGCAAATCTGTCGCGTAACCGAACATCTCCGCCAACGGCACGTCGGCCTCGATCTGCACGAAGCCACCGGTGTCGACAGTGCCAACAACCTGGCCCCGGCGCTGCATCACGGTCTTGAGGATTGCACCCTGGAATTCGCTGGGTCCCTCGACCTCGAGCTTCATGATGGGCTCCATCACGATCGGCTTGGCCTTGGCAAAACCGTCGCGGAACGCCCCCCGGGCTGCCGCCTGGAAGGCCATCTCGGAAGAGTCCACCGAGTGCGCCTTGCCGTCGTTGACCACGACCCGAAGACCGAGAACGGGGAAGCCGATCAAGCGGCCCTTCTCGAGACAAGAGCGGAAGCCCTTCTCGACCGAAGAGATGTACTCGGTCGGAATTGAGGCGCCCTTGATCTCGCTCGAAAACTGGAAATCACTCGGTCCCTCATCACCCGGCTCGATGGGCTCCATGAAGCCCGCCACCCTGCCGTACTGGCCCGAACCACCGGTCTGCTTCTTGTGGGTGTAGTTGAACTCGGCGCGACGCGAGATGGCTTCGCGGTACGCCACCTGGGGAGCGCCCGTCTCGACCTCGCACTTGTATTCGCGCAACATCCGCTCGACGTAGACCTCGAGATGCAGTTCGCCCATGCCCGAAATTATGGTCTCGTTGCTCTCGGGATCCACTTCGGCGTGGAACGTCGGGTCTTCGCGCACGAAGCGACCCAGCGCCTTGCCCATGTTGTCCTGTGATTTCTGGTCCTTGGGCTTGATCGAAAGCGAGATCACGGGATCCGGCACGTGCATCGAACTCATTGCGTAGTTGACTTTGCCGTCGGTGAACGTGTCCCCCGAAGCGCAATCGATGCCAAACAGCGCAACGATGTCTCCCGCCCCGGCATCTACGATGTCCTGCATCTCGTTGGAGTGCATGCGCACCAGGCGCCCAACCTTGTGTTTCTTGCCGGTGCGCGAATTGATGATCGTCGAACCCTTGGCCAGGGTTCCCTGATAGACACGCACATAGGTGAGCTGGCCGTAGCGACCGTCTTCGAGCTTGAACGCCAGCGCGATCATCGGCTTGTCGAAGTCCGACTCGATCACCACTTCGGCTTCGTCGTTGTCGAGATCGACACCGGTATTGCGGACATCCGTCGGCGCTGGGAGATAGCTGACGACGGCGTCGAGCAAGAGCTGCACGCCCTTGTTCTTGTACGCGGAACCTAGAAAAACCGGGGTGAGATCTAGCGAGAGCACGCCGTTCCGGACGGCCTCGACGATCATTTCTTCCGTTATTTTTTCTTCGAGAATCGCCTCCATGAGCTCGTCCGAGAACATGGATACCGTGTCGAGCATTTCTTCGCGGGCCGTGTCGGCAGCTGCCAGCATCGCTTCGGGAATTTCTTTTTCTACGACGTTTTCGCCATTTTCCCCTTCGAAGTGATAGGCCTTCATCTTGACCAGATCGACGATACCGTCGAATTCGGCCTCGAGTCCGATCGGAATCTGCATCATGACGGCGTTGTGGCTGAGTTTTTCGCGCAGTTGCCCCGTCACCCTGTCGGGGTTGGCACCGGAGCGGTCGAGCTTGTTGATAAACGCGATCCGCGGGACGTTGTAGCGCTTCATCTGGCGGTCAACGGTCATGGACTGCGACTGCACCCCCGCCACACCACAGAGAATCAGCACCGCACCGTCGAGCACGCGCAGAGCCCGCTCGACTTCGATCGTGAAGTCGACGTGGCCCGGTGTGTCGATGATGTTGATGTTGTTATTGTCCCAAACACAGTGCGTCGCCGCCGAGGCAATGGTGATTCCGCGCTCGCGCTCGAGCTCCATGGAATCCATCACCGCGCCGACATCATCCTTGCCCCGCACCTCGTGAATGGCGTGAATCTTTCCGGTGTAGAAGAGAATGCGCTCGGTGAGCGTCGTCTTCCCTGAATCGATGTGTGCGCTAATGCCGATGTTTCTGATTGAGGCCAGGTCGTTGAACATGTTCTTGCCTTCCGTTGGCTATTGACTGATTTCTGACGTCTGACTTCGCTGTTGTTCGCCGTTGCAACACAGCAAAGACGACGCGCCAGCAAGTCGGAGGGGGTAATCGGCCACCGTCGGGTGCCACTAAAACGGTCGCTCTTTCTTTTTTGGGGGTTACGAACTCGGTCCGTAGTGGCCGCGCAATCTAGCGAGGTGTCAAAGGTTTTTCCAGTTGGACCCTATCTTTCAGCGTCCCAGCGAAACCTATGCCCCGGGGGAACTCCTGGCTTCGGATCATCCGTACGAAAGTGTGATGTCATGTGGTGGGACAAGGCTTCGGCGTCATAGCGATAATCCGCCCCCTCCGGACAGGCCATGCGTGCGTCGCAGCGCGTGGCGCACCCACGAACCTCGTGGCGAGTCTGTGCACAGCGTTCCCCTGCGAATTCTTCGCTCCGGCCAACCGCGTTTCCGGGGCACGCCGCAACGCACGGTGCGCTGCAGTTCGGACACGGATCAAAACGATTCGCAAACGCTATTTTTTCGCGTGCGCCTTCGGCTGGCGGACGCTCGCTCAGCAGCAACGCCCGAATGGCAAACCAGGGTCCATAACGCGGATGGAGCAACAGCCCCAAGCGGCTGGGAGCGCCCAAGCCCGCGGCTCGAGCCAACGCGACAAAATCGGCGAACTCGCCGGATTCGCAATCGTTCGACGTACGGCGCTCCCAATAGAAAGCCGCGCGGGTAGCGAACCCCGCAGCCTCGAGCCGGTCTGCGGCTCGGGTGACCAACTCTTCGCAATACTCGTCGACGGGATGCTCTGAGCCGGGCCGTGCCTTTCGCGCCGCCCAATAGAAATCTGCCCCGCCCGAGCCGATCACGATCACCGAAGCCGCATGCGGGAGCAGATGTCGAGATTTCCAGGACTCGGGAACCAGGGCGTCGTACTCCCTGGGAGCGAGAACAGCGGCGACGTTGAGACCGGCGGCAGCGAGTGCCGGATCGAGACCCAGAACACCGGGACTGTCGGAATGAAACAATTTCGTGGAACTGACCATTGTCGTGAATTCCGAGTTTTGGTTTTCGGCAGCGGCTCAAGCTGGCAGGACTCAATCCGGCCGAATTCAATCCGGCAGAGAAGCTCGATCGCCCACCTTGCCGTAGAGCTTGGCCGGAATTCCAGAGACCACCGTATGGGGCTCGACAATACCGCGTACGACCGAGCGTGTGCTCACGACACTGCTGTTTCCGATCGTGGTTCCGCGCAAGACCGTAACATCCGCCGCGATCCACGCATGATCCTCGATACGGACCGGAAGCGTAACTTCGGGATGTTCGACGTCGATGGCATGCTGGTCCGAATCGAAGATTCGTGTCCCCATGCCGATCAGCACACGCCGTCCAATTGTGATTTCTTGCTTGGCACTCAACATGCACGCATTCAGTTGGGTCTCGGGTCCGATTCGAATCCGCGCACCGGCGTAGGCCCGCAGAAACACCGGCCCGACATCCGAGCGCAACCACACGCCGTCTTCGATGACAACATTTGCATTGGCACCGAGTTCGAAGTGCACGCCCAAATTGCGTCGTTCGGTTGTGACTCCAGTACTGATCGACAGGCTTGCCCCGGGTCCCAGGTCGAACTTGGCGGATGCCAGGTTGGTGCTGGCGCCCGGGTGGATGTGGAGTCCCGGATTCAGGGCTGACCGGAAGGCCAGCCGCAGTCGATCCCAAGCCTGGATGACTCGCAACACGGCGACGACCATGAATTTTGGATTCGATTGCACCAAAACTCCTCGCAGCAGCGACGCCCGGTCGAAAAACACCCGGCGCGAAATCAGCCGCCGGGTCTGCTCTGACCTTCTCGCAATCGGAATGTGATGAAGCCGTGGGTGGGATCGTAGGGTGAGAGGCCGACGGTGACTCGGTCGCCGGGAATGACGCGAATTCGGAAACGCCGCATTCGGCCAGACAGCTGTGCAGTCACTTCCTGTCCGGACTCGAGGGTGATTTGATAGCGGCCGCCGCCCAGAATCTTGTCGACACTGCCGGTTGCCTGAATGAGGTCGTCTCGCGCCAAGTAGCTCTCTCCCTCTCCCGCTGATTTGATTCGGCGAAGACCCTAGCGGATCGAAGCCCTTCTGAGAACCCGCCCCGAACTCTGCTCCCCAACGCCGGTCGAGAACAATAATGCTAGGCTGCCTGGCCGCGGAGAGGTGGCGGAGCTCGGTTGAACGTACCTGATTCGAAATCAGGCGTACCGGCAACGGTACCGTGGGTTCGAATCCCACCCTCTCCGCCACCTAGTCTCGCATTGCAGAGACTTCGCGCGCGCACTTGGGAACAGTCCGAGAAAACTCCGCGATTCCGCGGGGTGTTGGCCGTTAAGCCATGGCCAACCCGAACCGGAGACGGCGGGTTTCGCGCTCAAAAAGCACTGCGGCCCGCGTTTATCTCTGTTGCCAAGTTGGGCGAAATCGCGAGTCCCCGTCGCGCTAACCGGGCGAGGACTCCAAACAGGAAGCGAATGACGAACTCGTACTCGCCGCGTGTAAGTTCCGAAACGGGAACAGCCTTCAATGGCGCAAGAGGGAGAGCACTTGAGTCTGCGGTTCTGGCGGTCATGGAAGCCCGATTCACAGGAAGTCGTGCGTATCCGCACATCTTCGCCACGAAAAAAACTGGTGGCCCGAAGCAAGGGGGGCTTCCGGACTCTACCGGTGGTTCGGTCATCTGTCTTTCCTCTTATTTCGCACACCCAGATCTCGTCGCTGAGAATTAGAGCGGATGTCTATGTGGTTGCATTCTGGGCCGGGATTGGTTGAAGTTCACCGGAATCAATCATTCCCCAGTGGAATTAGGGGCAGTCGGGTACGATTCCTACACGAGGCATGCGGTAGCATTGAAAACTGAGGCAACACGGTGCGGCAAAAGTAATTGTCGTTGATCACCCGACTCACAGATCGCCTCGCGGATCCGGTAGTCGTAGCTTCGTCGAGGGCGAATACTCTGCATGCCATGGTGTATCGGCGTAACGAGTGGCGCCAATCGTGGATCGGCATCTAGTCGGATTTATGATGCAATTCCCGAGCGTTGCAACTGCAACACTTCAACTGCAGAATGTTTTTGGACGCAGCTGTGCAGAATGCGTGACTCAGTACACGCAACGAGCTTTCTGGTGGTTGCCGGTCTGGCCGTCGGCTTGTAAGAGTCCCCATCTGAAGTACACCACCCACGCGCTGCTCGGAGTGAATTTGTAGGTAGTAGACGACCAATAGGAAGCATGATCCTCAGCCGTGTTCAAAAAATAATTGGAGTCTATTGCGGGTGTGTTCTTGGTGTAGTCGGTGATGGATTCAAGCTCCTTCGCATTCGGCAGTCTCCAGTTACTGTGTCCAGCAAGCGCAAGTCCATTGCAATAATCAAGGGCCTGCTGCCAAGTCTTTCCTGTATTGTCATCCTCTTGTTGCCATATAAGGCCCGTCACTCTGTCCGTTACAGTTCCGTTTCCCTTATCGGTGTAGCGGGCTACAAATGAAACACCGCGCACACAACGAACATGCTGGCTGCTGAAATCGGCTCCCTTACGTGCCCATCTAACATCTCCCTCGTCTGAGAAGACGACCCATGCATTTGACGGGGAGATGTTGAGAGTAGTAGATGTCCAATATTGTGCAGTCGAAAAACTAGCGGTGTTCGGAAAATACGTGGTGTCTATCGCAGGGCCGTCTGTCCCGTAGTCCACTATGCCCATGAGTTCTATCGGCGTGGGTAGCCGCCAGTCGTTGTGTCCCCCCAGTGCAAGCGAGCCGCAGACATCAGTAGAAGTTGGATTATCGGTGGCATCCATGGTGCCCGAAGCCTCATACCAGTTGAGACTGCTACTGGCGCCATCCTGCTGCCACATGAGAGTTGTTAGGTTATCCGTTACCGTGCCGTCACCATTATCGGTAAAGCTCATGGGATTGATGGAGTATTCTCCATCTTGGCCCGTCCCAGCGCAGCCTTTCACGTCACCGAAGCCGGGTACATAACAAGTCGTCTGACCTGTGTCGGGGAGAAATAGAGTTCTTATCCAGGCAGGTTGCCGGTCTATCGAAGAATTATTGGTCAGTCTTTGTTGATCTGAGCCATCCGGATTCATTAAGTAGATTTCATCACTGAAATCGGTACTGCCATCACGCCTGCTCCTAAAAGTAATCTTCGCTCCCTCCGGCGACCAGGATGGATGCAGGTCAAGCGCGGAATTGATGGTTAGCCTTTGCGGGTTGGAGCCATCGGCGTTCATGACATATATGTCAGGGTTAGCGCTTCCACCATCGGAACGCTGGCTCGAGAAAACGATCCTGGTTCCATCCGGTGACCAGAAAGGCTCTGAATCTGATGAAGGATTATTGCTTAAGTTTCGCTGATCAGAGCCATTCGCATTCATCACGTAGATCTGCGGGCGGAAATTGCCGTCGCGACGGCTAACG